>CAZOWC010000025.1:0-10746 GCA_964583375.1 uncultured Flavobacteriaceae bacterium | reverse complement strand
AGGTGGGAAGAATTGAATATAATTGCCTCATCAAGCAGGATTAAGTTTTGATCTGCAGCACCACCTCTTACATTAAAGCCCGATGAGCCTTCACCGCCATTGGTAACTCCAGGAAGTAAAGTAATGGATTTAATGATATCGACTTCACCCAATACGGCAGGTATCTTTTTTATGGTCGAAACGGCCAAAGAGTTCACACTCATTTGGGGGCTTTTGAGGTTGAGTTTCTCAATATTTTCATTAACAATGACTTCATCCAAAAGCTCTGTTTCTTGATTCAGCTTGAGATCTAGTCTAAGGTCTTGGGTTAGGGTGATGTCGTCGAAATAGTTCTCGAATCCTAGATAGCTAACCGTTAACTGGTGTGTTCCTATTGGAAGGTTAATGGAGTAAAATCCATATTCATTTGTTGTTGTACCTAATTTGAGATCACTAAAGATTACATTGACACCAATCAGGGTTTCATTGGTCTCAACATCACTGATATAACCACTAAGCACATAGTTTTTTTGACAGTAGACAAAGCCAGTAAAGAAAAATAAAGTGAAGCAGTATAGTATTTGCTTCATTCTTAATTAAGTCTGATTTTATCAGTTCGATTAGCAAGTTCCCAAGCCGTATAAAATATAAGTTGGGATCTTTTTGCTAAAAGGTCATACATGATTTTATCCGGCGTATCTCCCGGTTTATGATAGTCTTCGTGAGTTCCACTAAAATAAAAGATTACAGGAATGTTATTCTTTGCAAAGTTGTAATGATCACTTCTATAGTAAAAACGATTGGGATCTTTTTCGTCATTGAATGTGTAATCCAACTTAAACTGGGTGTATTTAGTATTGGTAGCTTCCGAAATATCATGCAAATCCTGACTTAAACGATCCGCACCGATTAAGTAAATGTAATTAGGGTTTTTATCTTCTCTTTTCGGGTCAGTTCTTCCTATCATATCCACATTCAAGTTGGTCATGGTTTTTGTCAGAGGATATAAAGGATTGTTAGTATAATAACTTGAGCCTAGCAAACCTTTTTCTTCCCCTGTAACATGAAGGAAGATTAGAGATCTTTTCGGGCCTTGATTAACATCAGCAGCCATTTTAAAAGCTTCGGCTATTTCTAAAAGAGCTACTGTTCCAGAGCCATCATCGTCAGCTCCGTTGTTGATTTGACCATTTTTAATTCCGATATGATCTAAATGAGAGGAAATCACTATGTATTCTTCAGGAAATTTAGACCCTTTGATAACGGCTGCAACATTTTCAGTTTCAACTTCTACCCCTTTAATGTTTAATTTCATGGGTTGAGTGTAATTATAAGTGCCTTTAGCTTGCTCAATACCGTGCGTTGAATAAAAGTTCTGCAAAAAGTCTACCGCACGTCTTTGACCTATAGTGCCCGTCTCTCTTCCTTGAAAGTAATCAGAGGCATAGATATATAGATTTTCTTTGAGCTCTTTAGCAGTAATACTTGCCGCAAAGTCTGATATGTTCATTTGATTTTGGGCAATGAGCATGAATGGCAACAATAAGTTAAAAAGTAAAGTTTTCATGGTGTTTTTTTAAAGCAAGTTTTTATGATCAAGCCGTAGTTAGGGTTTTGGGGGTTTCAAGAGTCTGGAGTATTCCATCCCAGAATTGTATACGTAAATCTAGTGCACGTTTAGAATAATGCAAAACTTCATCCCACTTTTGCTCATTTTCTCCACATAATTGTTGGATCATTTCTAGTGCCATAGGCCCATGTTCGTCTGCATCAACCTCTATGTGGCGTTCAAAATAATAAATTAAATCTGCCAATTCTAAATTATTTGTTTGCTTTAGATTTTTGATTATTTCAATAAACATCGCAGGTATGAGATCTTCCCTTCCAAAAGTAAAAACTGCAGCTACTATATGTGGTTTTTCTGTTTGAACCACCTCAAAAGTAAACTTTAGAAAATTTGTAATATGGCTAGGCAAGGAAGAATTAGCCAAGATAGCATCGATATGCTGACCTTCTTTTAACTGAAGAATTAGGTTATCTATTTCAGTTGGATTAGCTCCCAATGAATGCATGGATTCTACGTACATTTCAAAATGACTCATAGGAACTCCCTTTCTGTTGAGATCTGACTCTTCACCCCAGACAATTTCGTTAATTAGTCGAGATGCAGCTGGATGTCCCGAGGGAACCCAAGGTATCTCATTGCAACTCAATTGTCTTTGCAGCTGCTTGAGTAGGGACATAAAGTCCCATACTGCAAAAACATGATGCTCCATAAAAAGACGAATGTCATTTGGAGTATGAATACTATAATAAACTTTGTGGTTTTTAAGTACTTCCCTTAAATAATAAAGTTCTTTTTCAATTCGTTCTATCATCATCAAATACGTTATATTGAGTACAAATATATAGATTAAATATAATATTTGGACTCAAATTCACTATTGCTGTTTACGATATCATCTGTCGCTGTAACCCTGTTTCCTGGACCTGATATTATGTATGTATTTAGTACGAGTTTGTCCAAAGGTATGCTTCATGGTCTTAAGGTTAGTCTTGGGCTTTGCTCAGGTTTATGGGTGCATACACTCTTGGTAATTTTAGGAGTTGGAAATTTTCTAAATCAATATCCTGAAAGCCAGCGTATACTAGAATGTTTAGGAGGGGGTTATTTGCTATTTCTCGCTGTTAAGAGTTGGTTAAGCGTTCGCAAGAACACTAAAGATGAAAATTTACCAAAATCTAAAAACGAAAATTACTTTTTAACTGGATTTGTGATGAATTTAAGTAATCCAAAAGTAAGTTTATTTTTCATCAGTTTTTTTCCTGCCTTTCTATTTCATCAAACTTGGTCATTTCAGTTTCAGTTTCTCATTCTAGGAACACTTTTTTTTATTCAAGCACTATTGGTCTTTACCACTGTCACTTTTTTTGCAGATCAAATAGGAACAAGATTTTTACACACTAAAGGCAGTGTTCTATTGAATAGAATTCAAGCAATTATTTTAGCCCTGATTGCATTGATATTGTTTTACCCTTAACTTTAGACTCAGATTTAAAAAACCATGGAAGCTATTAAGTTAATAGAATGTCCGCGTGATGCTATGCAAGGCTATCAGACCCCTATAACTACTTCAATGAAAATAGCGTACTATCAAATGCTTCTTAAAGTAGGCTATTACACTTTAGATTGCGGTAGTTTTGTAAACCCTAAAGCTATTCCACAAATGGCAGATACTGCAGCTGTAATAAAAGGTTTAGATATAGGTGACACTCAAACCAAACTTTTGACTATAGTTGCCAATTTGAGAGGGGCCGAGGAGGCGGTAAAATTCGATAAAATTCATTATTTAGGGTATCCTTTCTCTGTGTCTGAAAATTTTCAAGTCCGAAATACTGGAAAAACAATTGCTGAGTCCTTGACAGTATTAAAACATATTAATGAGCTGACTTTAAAGCACAAAAAAGAACTGGTTGTTTATCTTTCTATGGGATTTGGAAATCCTTACGGTGACCCTTGGAGCACCTCAATTATTAAAGATTGGATAGCGCAGCTCGCTGATCTGGGAATAAAGATAATCTCTCTTTCAGATACGGTAGGTTCTGCAAAAACTAAGGACATTGATCTGTTGTTTACAGCATTAATAAAAACTTATCCAAAATTGGAATTTGGGGCGCATTTTCATTCATCTCCCGACCAATGGTATGCTAAAGTAAGTGTTGCATATTTAGCAGGCTGTAAGCGTTTTGACGGAACTGTTAAAGGTCATGGCGGGTGTCCAATGGCTCATGATGAACTGGTAGGGAATATACCTATGGAAAAGCTTATTTCATATTTTACCACTCAGAAAATATTGCCCGATAATTTCAGCAATCTTGCTTTCGAATCTGCATATAATTTTTCACAGCAAATTTTTATTTAAAATTTTTCTGAAAAATATCATTTGAGTAAGCATTTACGTCTTACCGCTCAAATCGTAAACCTCTTGGATGAAGTTTATTCAGTTTCAAGATTTACCGCAGGATTTCGTCCACCTCATCCTTTCGGAATCTTCACTGGACTTCTTGATTTATAAATAAATCTAGCCTACAAGGCTTAAAATTTGCTATATTTGTATGCAATTAATTATAAATTAGTTGCTTATGACTTCCAATAAATTTATCGGACAAGGGCTCACATACGATGATGTGTTGTTGGTGCCTGCTTATTCAGAAACTTTACCGAGAGAAGTGTTGATCAAGACCAGTTTTAGTCGAAACATTCCTTTGAATATTCCCATCATTTCAGCTGCAATGGATACCGTTACTGAAAGTAAAATGGCAATTGCTATGGCTCGCGAGGGCGGAATAGGAGTCCTTCACAAAAACATGACCATAGCAGATCATGCAGATCAAGTACGAACTGTTAAACGATCTGAATCCGGTATGATATTGGACCCCGTAACACTTCACCAAACTGCATTGGTTTCTGATGCCAATAAAAATATGCAGCAGTATAGAATTGGAGGAATCCCTATAGTGGACGAAGACAACAAACTAATTGGTATTGTCACCAATCGCGACCTGCGCTTTGAAAAAAACAACTCTCGTCCTATTAGAGAAGTGATGACAAAGACCAATTTAATTACTGTAAAAGAAGGAACTTCTTTAAAAGATGCCGAGCAAATACTGCAGAAGCACAAAATTGAAAAGCTACCTGTGGTCTCAAAGGACAATAAATTGGTAGGCCTCATTACTTTTAGAGACATTACAAAACACACTACCAAACCCAACGGAAATAAAGATCAGTTTGGAAGATTGAGAGTGGCAGCCGCTGTTGGGGTTACTGCAGATGTATTAGAGAGAGTTTCAGCACTATACGCAGCAGGAATAGATGGAATTGTTATTGATACTGCTCATGGGCATAGTAAAGGAGTTGCAGCGGTTTTAAAAAAAATTAAAGACAAATTTGGAGAACTAGACGTGACCGTTGGTAATATTGCTACAGCGTCAGCGGCTAAATACTTAGTTGATTTGGGTGTTGATGCCGTGAAAGTAGGTATCGGTCCAGGATCTATCTGTACTACACGAGTAATCGCAGGTGTAGGCTATCCTCAATTATCAGCAATTGTTGAGGTGAGTAAAGCCATTGCTGGTTCAGGTGTACCTATTATAGCCGATGGAGGAATCCGATTTACGGGTGATATTCCAAAAGCTATCGCAGCTGGAGCGGATGCTGTAATGCTGGGTTCACTACTAGCAGGTACTAAAGAGTCTCCAGGAGAAACGGTCATTTATGAAGGCAGAAAATACAAAACCTATCGAGGAATGGGATCCGTAGAAGCCATGAATAAAGGTAGTAAGGATCGTTATTTTCAAGATGTTGAAGACGACCTAAAGAAACTTGTACCCGAAGGAATCGTGGGTAGGGTAGCGTTTAAAGGCAATGTAGACGAGAGTATCCATCAATTTATCGGTGGACTGCGTGCAGGTATGGGTTATTGCGGTGCTAAGGATATTCAATCTTTAAAAACTAATGCTCAGTTTGTAACCATTACTTCAGCAGGAATCAGGGAGAGTCATCCACACAATATTCGAGTTACAAAAGAAGCTCCTAATTACAGTCCAGGATAAAGGGGAGTAAATCTCCTAAGGAGTTACTATTTTTAGGGTATACACTTTTTTGGATACAGTTACCCTGATAACATACATGTTTCCTGAATCAAGTTCCAAATAGGATTTAAAATTATCTAGCTCTTGTACATTAATTTCCTTAATTTTGTTTCCAATTATTGAGTAAACTTCTATAACACCTGGACCCTCAACACCTAGTAAATGCAATTGCTGGTCCTGATAAGCCGCTTTGGGTGATTGTTGAGAAGTAGTTGTTATTAAGGGAGAGGAATTTAGGTTAGCGTTTACAATTGTAAAGCTTAAAAAGATAAAGGATAAAAAAAACAACTTTCTAAACAAAGTTTAAAATTTATTGCAATTTACAGATTATTAACGAGTTATTAAAACTTTTTGAACAATTTAAAGTGTTAAAAACCAATAAGATACAACATTTATTAAAAATAAACCTAAAATTTGTTAATATCTACACAATTTTTATGCCATTCTTCGTTACGGGGGTGCAAATTTCAACCTTTTTTATAATTCTATGTTCGGTTATCTCCTGTGTAGACTGGTCTACTGAAAACGATAGAGTTGTAGCAAGAGTTGGTGATGTGTATCTTTATTCATCTGATTTTGAGGAAGGATTAGGTGATTTTATTGATGAAACTGACAGCATTTTAAAAACCAGAAATTATATTGATTCATGGGCAAAAAGTCAGCTTTTTGTGCAGACTGCCAAACGTAACTTGCTAGACAGTGAGCTGGATGATATGGAGGAACTCATAGATCAATATCGCGTAGAACTTTACACCAATGCCTACATTCAATCAGTTGTCAATACTTCTTTAGATACTATCGTTTCGACAGTTGAAATTGATTCTTTTTTACAGACCAATAAAGGTGTTTTTAAGCTCAATGCTCCACTGTACAAAGCGCGTTTTATTCACCTTCCCCCTGATAATGTAGATCAAAATGAAATTCAGCGCAGTTTTCAACGATTTAACCAAGAAGATCGCTATTTTCTTGATTCCTTATCTTTCCAGTATTACAATTATCTTTTGGCAGACAATATTTGGTTAAACAAAAGAGATATAATGTCGGAGGTTAGCTTTTTAGACAGAGAAAATCCTGATAAATATTTAAAAAAATCACAATTCTTTAGAGTTGAAGATTCATTGGGAGTATATTTGCTTTACATTGCTGAGTTGCTAGAAAAAGGAGAAACAGCTCCAAGAGTAATACTTGAGTCAACAATTAAGAATATTATTCGTAATCAAAGAAAACTAAAATTTACCAAGCAGTTTGAAAAAGACATTGTACAAGATGCTATTAAATCAAAGACTTATGAAACTTATTAGCGTATTATTTTTTTTACTATTTACAGCTTCAGGCATAAAAGCTCAAGATGCACTAGCAGGCAGAATTAAAATTGATGGAGTTTCTGCTGTAATTGGTGACTACGTAATATTGGATTCTGATGTAGATAAAACCATACTAGAGATGAAATCACAAGGAATTGATGTAAAAGGAATTTCAAAATGCCAACTACTCGGGAAGTTGATGGAAGATAAGCTTTATGCGCATCATGCCATTCAAGACAGTTTGGAGATAAGCGTAGAAGAAGTATACGCTACCGTAGATCAGATCATTGATAATTTTTCCCAGCAATTGGGAAGCATTGAAAAAGTATTGGAGTTTTACAACAAAGAAGACGAAGCGAGTTTCCGTCAAGATATTTTTGAAATAAATAAGGTTCAAAAGCTCTCTTCCATGATGCAGGCTCAAATAATTGAAAATGTAGAGGTTACTCCAGAGGAAGTTCGTTTGTTTTTTGAATCCATACCAAATATCGATTTACCGATTTTTGGTACGGAATTAGAAATATCACAGATAGTAATTGAACCAGAGGTTAGTGAAGAAGAACAAGACCGAATTATCAATCAGTTACGCACCTTTCGAGAGGATGTCTTAGAAAGAGGCTCAAGCTTTGCGTCAAAAGCCATTTTGTATTCTCAAGATCCTGGATCTCGTGCAACAGGAGGGAAATACACATTAAACAGAAAGCGACCTCAAATGGTTAAAGAATTTAGAAATGAAGCTTTCAGTTTAGAAGAGGGTGAGATATCAGAACCCTTTAAAACTGATTTTGGTTGGCACATATTGATGGTGGATAAAATCCGAGGGCAAGAAGTTGATGTACGCCATATCTTGTTGACTCCTAAAATAGAACCACCCCAGCTTGCTGAAGCAAAAAAGAAATTAGATACAATTCGTAAGCGTATTATTGACGAAGAGATTTTATTTAAAGACGCAGCATTAGCGTTTTCAAGTGAAAAGGAAACCAAGTTTAATGGAGGGGTGCTGATCAATCCTCAAACGGGAGATACACGCTTTGAATTGACAAATCTAGATCCGATACTGTACAGTCAAATAAGAAATCTTGAGGACAATGAAATTTCAGCTCCTCTTATTGAAGAGGACCGTTCAGGGTTAAAAAAATATAAAATTCTCAAAGTGAGTAACCGTTTTGATGAACATAAAGCTGATTATTCTGCAGACTACGTTAAAATCAAGGCTCTAGCATTAAAGGAAAAGCAATTAAATGCTATTAAAAAGTGGATGGAGGAAAAAATTGAAAGCACTTATGTCTATTTAAATAAGGCCAATCGAAATTGTGAGTTTACCAACAATTGGCAAAAACTCTAACCAATTATTTAAAGTATTTTAAAGGTACCCAAAGCATTCCAAAACACTCGCCGTTATTCTTATCAATATTTTTGTGATGAATCTTGTGCGCTCTGCGGATACCTTTGGCATATTTGAAATTTGCATTTCGAAACAACTTAAATCTTTGGTGAATAAAAACATCGTGAACCAAAAAATAAGTCATGCCATAAATAAATATACCGGCAGCAATCGGCAAACCGGCCCAAAAATTCGCCTCTCCCCAAAGAATGACAAAACCAGAACTCACTAAAGCGTAAAAAATAAAAAACAAATCATTCCGCTCGAACCACGATTCATGATCTTTAATATGGTGGTCTTTATGCAGAGACCAAAGGAAACCGTGCATGATGTATTTATGGGAAAACCAGGCTATAAATTCCATAACACTGAAAGTAATAATAAAAGTCAGGATCCACATTAAGATCATTAGGTAAGGGGCTATAAGTTAAATCTATATTTTAAATAACTACTAGCAAATACACTCATTTTCTGATAGTTAGGGACTCTAATTCTAGTATTTTGTATATTAACTGAAGGTGTGTTTTTTAGTTTTTTAAGAAGTTTAGTGTAATATTTATAAGCGGTGTAAACACCGAATTGAGCCTCCATCGGAAGCTTAAATATACCTGTGAGAGCAAGTTCAAAATCTCTTTCAATTTCTGCTATAATGGATGATTTAGAACTCTCATCAAATTGATTGAAATTAACACTTGGAAAATAGGTTCTATTTAAGTCTTGAAAATCATCTTTTAAATCTCTGAGGAAGTTCACTTTCTGAAAAGCAGAACCCAAAGCCATGGCTGAAGGTTTAAGTTTATTATATTGTGCATCATCCCCTTTGACAAATACCTTTAAACACATCAGTCCTACCACATCTGCAGAGCCATAGATATAGGCTTTGTACTCCTCCTCTGTTTTATAAACTTTTTTATCTAAATCCCAACGCATACTTTTCATAAATGCAGCAATCAACTTAGGGTCAATCTTAAATTCATTAACAGTTTGTTGAAATGAGTTTAGTATTGGATTAAGACTTATTTTTTGATCTAAACTCAAATACAAGTCTTCTTCAAACCGGTCTAACAGATCTTTTTTGGGGTATTTATGAAAACTATCTACGATTTCGTCTGCAGAACGAACAAAGCCATAAATGTTATAAATATGTGGCCTGATTGATATGTGTAACATCTTAGTGGCCATTGAAAATGAAGTACTGTAGGTTTGGGTTACAATCTTACTGCATTTACCACTGATATGGTCATATAATTTTTTCATTGCAATCTGTAAAAGTTGTGCTTTAGAATAAAATTACAAAAATATGACTATTTGGGGAGGGAATAATTAAACAA
This sequence comes from uncultured Flavobacteriaceae bacterium, assembly GCA_964583375.1. Classification (GTDB taxonomy): domain Bacteria; phylum Bacteroidota; class Bacteroidia; order Flavobacteriales; family Flavobacteriaceae; genus MS024-2A. Next base: position 1,096 of record CAZOWC010000025.1, on the reverse strand, counting down.
ATACAGTTTCTTCAAGGTATTTAGCGATAAAAGACTCGACAGAACGGAACAACTCTATCTGCCCAGGAAGCTTATCAGTATCAATTTCTATCTGCTGTGGTCCAAATAAAAGGAGTTTAGAATCCCTGTCCTCCAAAAGATTTTGGTGGAAGCTCGTCAAGAATGGCATAATTTCTTCTTTATTTGGTTCTACAGTAAGGTAGGTAACGAAATAGAATTTGGAATTGTAGCTGTAGAGTGTTTCAAGACTCGAGATTTGAAGTGATTGCCCCAAGAAAATTGTTCTAAAGCCACTATTCAGTATCAAGTAATTTAAATACAGTACTCCGAGTTCGTGAATTTCATTTTCTGGTAAAAAGATGACAAAAATCGGATGATCGCTTCGCTGAGGTTTTTTACGTTGTAAAGTTTCAGTTTGAAGATGTATTTTTTGCTTCACTAAATTAGTGATAAAATGCTCATGCGATGGAGAGATTGCACCGGTTTGCCACAAAATTCCAAGTTCACGCATCAGGGGCATGAATACATTTAAAAAGACATATTGGAAGTCGTGGTGCTGAAGAATTTCGTTGTAGTTAGTGTCAAATAAATCGTAATCAAAATTTATCATTGATAATTTAAATGCATTAATCGCTACCTGTTCTGAGTTTGATTTCAATGCAATACTTCGCACCAATTCAGGAATTTCTTCTTCATTAAGACTAGCAATCTTGGAAATTTTAAACCCGTGGTTATAAAGTAAGGTAACATTCAACAATCTCTTCAAACTGTCTAAGCTGTAACGTCGAATATTGGTATCAGTTCGATCTGGCTCTAAAAGATTATAACGTTTTTCCCATATCCGTAAAGTATGGGCTTTTATACCTGAGAGGTTTTCTAAATTCTTTATGCTGAATGTGCTTTTTATCCTTTTCATCTTTCCTATATTCATTTAAAGCTTAAACAAATATAGTGAATTTTTTAATATAGATGAGTGCGCACGAGAAGACTCGAACTTCCACGGGAAAACTCCCACTAGCCCCTCAAGCTAGCGCGTCTACCAATTCCGCCACGTGCGCTTAGAAGTGACTTGGCTGGGGCTCGAACCCAGGACCCT
>CAZOWC010000024.1:0-10799 GCA_964583375.1 uncultured Flavobacteriaceae bacterium | reverse complement strand
TGAGTTCACTCTCTCAACTGAATCTAAGAACCCATGAGATTGTGCTGAGAATAAACCTAGGTGGAGCAGATCAAACAACTAAAGATGGGCCTGCGACTCAGGAGTAATTCCCAACGCATTACAAACTTTCCCCATACAACACTCCCCTAAAACCACTGCACAGCAATCTTGCGTTAAGGCAATGATATTAGTTGATTAGAAGGCATAATGAAGAGGGTATGCCGATAATTTAGCGTCACAAAATTAATTTAAAACAGAGTAAACTTCTTTTCTAAACCTTTTTTGAATACCGAAATCAAATTCTCTTGCTCTACTCATAAATAATCCATAGAGTTTCTTTTCAGGATCTATCCAAAAATGAGTGTTGTGGTAGCCAGACCACCCATAAATTCCCTTAGTTGCTCCTATTCCATCTATATCTGGGTTTTCTAGAACAAAAAGCGAAAATCCATAATAGAAACCTAACTGATCATATCCTGCATTTTCTTCTTCCGGATAACCGTCAGAATGTTTTTTTGTCATTAAATCAATACTGCTTTGCTTTATTATTCGTTTGCCATTAAAAACCCCTCCATTTACCAACATTCTGCAAAATTTAGAATAGTCAGTGAATGTAGAAACTAAACCTTCTCCACCAAAATATGCCTTGTTATTTTCATTGTATGTTAGTTCATTTAAAAGGTGAGTAAAGCCTTTTAAGTTGTCAGAGTTAATAAAAAGAGGTTGAAATCTTTTTTGTTCCTCTTTGGTTAAATAAAATTTTGTTTGGTTCATTCCCAAAGGGTCAAATATTGTTTTCTTCAAATACTGAAAAAAATCCATCCCTGATGCAACCTCAACAATTCTTCCTAAAACTGCTTGATTTATCCCGTATAAATATTTTGTGCCAGGCTCAAATTCTAATATAACTTTTGAAACATCATCCGCAAAGGTTTTAAGGTCTTCATATTTAACAGAACTTGTTAGACCTCTTATATTTTCAAATTCATCATAATATTTTAATCCTGATCTATGTGTCATTAAATGATATACTGTCATTACAGTATTACATTTGTATCTTCCATTTGGGCTCTTGCAGGTTAATGATTCAAAGCTTGGAATATACTTACTAACAGGGTCATCTAATTTAATTTTTCCTTGTTCAATCAAAGTCATCACAGATACAATAGTAATAGGTTTTGACATAGACCAAACAGGAAATATAGTTTCGCCATCAATATTTTTATCCCCTGGTTTATTTGAATTTTCAATATGATGATAAATCATATTCCCATCCTTGTAAACCATAGCAACATTACTACCTGTTTTTTCTTCTTGAATTAGTTTTTTTTGAAAACTTTTAATGTTTTCGAATTGAGAAAAAGAGATCGTTTGGGTTAATAAAAAAAGAACTAAATATTTTTTCATTTTAATTGATTTAATATTAAAATAATTAATTTACAAATAAGTCCCTAAACTTAATAAAGAGGATATGCCGTTGGTAAAAACCCTCCACTTGAGAGGGTCTCATGTTTTAAATTTGATTCCAATAATAATCAATCATTTAATATGAAAAAACAATATCAGCTTTTGAACTTTCTTCTATTAATTCTTTAGGATAGCTCCAATTGATTTCGTTAACATCAATTAAATATTCTTTATAATTTTTTTGTGAAACTCCAAAAGTTGCAATCGAACCTTCGGATATATGAATTACTCCACCATTATTCGAAAAATCTATTATTGATTTTTCTAATCTTTGACTAATTTTATTTGTTCCGCCACCAAGTGAAGTAACCGTATGGAGGTTTTGAATTACGTCTTTGATGAGTATTTTAGTGCCATCTCCAGCAGCAAAAAATGTAACGTAATGCCCCTGATTTAGGGCCTCGCTTGCTGCAGCAATTGACATCATAGCTGATGAAGGATTCTTCATAGGATCTGAAGTTAGATGCACAAAATAACTTTTCTTTTGCTGTGCAGTCATAATTAGGGACATTATAAAAAACAAGTATGAAAATCTTTTCATTGTTATTGATTTCTGGTTATTTATATGAAGATAGAAAGATTAATTTAGATAACAAATTTTCAATTTGATGTTCCTAATCAACTTGAATCTTTAAGTTTCTTTCTTTTTTTATTTTTTCGCTTTAAAACTAAGTTGTGGCGTTTATAAAATCGGTTTCGCGTACTTACATAAACCAAGTGTTTTGCAAGGTAATAGCTGGTAGTAAACATTGCTGCTAAACTTCCCCCAGCTCCTAGAATCTCAATATCATTATCTATTTTTTTTAGTAGTACTCCTCCAGCAAGGATCGTAGCTGATACTAGGAAGTAATTTTTACTCATTGCCACTTTGGTGTCTAATTCAATTTTCTTTTGTGAATCTTGAAGCGACAAACTGTCAATTTGAGCATTAAGATTAATGCTTAATAATAAGACTATTACAAATTTTTTCATGGTCTAGTGGTACGGTTATAGTAAGCTTAAAAGTTTGCTTATCTTCTGTCCATGCCAGAAATTCCAAACCGTTGTCTTGAACAAATTGCCCACCGGCATCTTGAGTTGGTTTTGCTTCATTTATTTAAATTACAAATAATTGTAAGATAACTTTCAATAAAGTTAATGTGCTTCTAGGTTTTATAAAAGAACTAACCTCTTTTGAATTCGAGTATTGCAATTTTTGCTATCAGCAGTTCCTTGAGGTTAAAAAAAACCCTCCACTAAGGAGGGCATTTTTCTTTAGTTTAAAATATTTGCGTTATAGTAAACGTCTTCTCTGACAATCATACCCTCATCACTGAACCACATTTGACTGTGTACAGGAAGGTTTACAATTTTATCTGTCTTTTTGTTTTTTAACTTAAAATTCATCCAGATATAAGCTACACCTCCGTCTCCTTCATAATCCATATAATCTGGATATCCAACCTCATCTAAAGAGATCACTTCAAATTGGCTAAAGATATTTCCTACATTTTGGATATGATCTTCAAGCGAATTGTATTCTTTATCCACCAAATTACTATCGTAGATTCTTGCATTTTTACTGAAGTTTTCAAAAGTTGCTTCGAGATCTCCTTGTTCAACATTGTAATAAATCAACCTTACCTTACCAAGATTTGGGTGATCTTTATATATGGTTCCATTTTTTATAGTCTGTCTAGACAAATTCCATTTTTGCCAAACTGCTGTGTTATCGGCCCACCAAAAGCGCATTATTTTCTCTCCTTTTTTATCAAATACAAAGATGGCGTTAAAAGGAGTTTTTATTTTAAATCCATTGCTTTTGTCCCATGCAATAAACTCTTGAAATGTTTGTACAAAAAGTCCCGATCTTTTGTATTCGATAGCATCTGGGTAGGCTTGACCTCGATTTTTTAGAGAAATATTTACAAAATTATTTTTCATCCAATTGGCTTGACCAATCAAGTTATTAATATCCCCGCCTTTATAGTTCGGATTGGTATTCATGGAATTTCCCATTTTGAAGCCTTCGCCAACTAAACTCTTGAGTGTTTCAGCGTCTCCAGTTATCCACGCCTGGCCAAATTTTTCTGCGATATCAAGTGCTTGATGTTTGTCATAAACTTTCCCATTATTGTTTTTTTGAGCAAGTGTCATCGCTGGCACTAAGACCAGTAAAAAAAGTAATCTTTTCATTTTTATTGATTTATGATTATTAAAATTTCAAATTAGATTTATTTTACTTTAAATCAAAATCATTTTAATCATATCTGTACAAATCTCCTTTAGTATCTAGATATTCTTTTTTATCAGTAAAATAAGTAGTCCCTGTTTTTTTATCAAACACAACATTGCTACTAACATATTCATATCGATCTGTAGCAATCCCATCAGCGATTAAAAAACCTAAAATTAAAGAGCCAACAAGAATACTTCCTGCAATTAAAATTGATTTTTTCATTGGTTAATTGATTTTTATAAATATAAGGATTCATTTATTAATTTTTAATCTTTACTATTGCCATCTAAGACAGGTTCAATGGTAAATAGAAAATTGAGATGCTAGCTCATCTCTTAAAACCTTTTATTTGTTTAATTAGGTAGAAATATGGAGCATTATCTTGAATGCGGGTATTTAGGGCTTTTTGTTTCTAGTTTTTTGGCAGCAACAATAATTCCTTTAAGTTCTGAAATTGTCCTGAGTATACTACTTGCAAACGACTATAATTTTATTACATCTTTGTCGATAGCAACACTGGGGAACTGGTTAGGAGGGTTGAGCAGCTATGTACTTGGCCGCCTTGGAAACTGGAATTATTTAGGTAAGTATTTTGGTGTTGAACAAACAAAAGTTAAAGCTCTAAAAAATAAAATAGATCGATGGGGTAGCCCACTAGCTTTCCTCTGCTGGGTGCCACTAATTGGCGATGTTTTAGCTGTTGGGCTGGGATTCTTTAGAGTATCTTTACATACTGTAGCTATTTGGATGCTCGTAGGAAAAGTAGTCCGTTATTTCGCATGGGGGGTCTTAACCCTTTGGGGAATTTCTTTATTTTAGCAGCACTTTTAAAACAATTGATATGAAACGTAGTCCTATAGAAGTTTTTAGTGAATGGGCCGATTTAAACAAAGACTACGGTATGGAAAAAAACCATAAAGAGTCTGTTGAAAATATGCTCTCCTTTGCAACAAAAAAGCAAAAACCGTTTTCATTTATTGATGCAGGCTGTGGAAACGGTTGGGTGGTGCGTTTAATATCACAGCATCCTTTGTGTAGAAAAGCCGAAGGGATAGACGGCTCAGATAAAATGATTAAAAAAGCCAAATCAATAGACCCTACACTTAACTATAGTTGTGCTGACTTAATGACCTGGAATCCCAATGAAAAAGTGGATCTAGTTCACTCTATGGAGGTTTTTTACTACCTTGATAATCCAAAAGAACTCATCCAGAAAATTAGCAATCAGTGGTTAAATACTGGAGGGCGACTGATTATAGGATTGGATTTTTATTTTGAAAATACAGTGTCCCATGATTGGTCCGAAAGTTGTGGTATTTCAAATATGAAGCTTTATAGTGAAAATGAATGGGTTGACTTTTTTAAAGCTGCAGACTTTGAATCAGTAGAATATTGGCGCTTTGGTGCAAAAAAAAACTGGGTAGGTACACTTATAGTAACAGGGATTAAATAGCTCATTTTTGGTCGTAACGACCAGGAGCAAGACTTTTGCTAAACAAAGGGAAGAGTGAATGAGGCAATACCCTCAATAAAAATACAATCAGTTTAAACGTCTTAGAAGGAATACATACTTTTTTACCTTTTAATGTTGCTTCAACGGCTTCCTTTGCTACGCGACTTGCCTCTTTTTTCATAAATGAGGGTACACGATCCATTTCTTCTTGTACACCACTGGCCGCATGAAAATTCGTAACCGTATAGCCCGGACAAACGGCTGTAGAAGTTATTCCCCTGTGATTGTAATTTATGTTTAAACCCTCACTAAATCTATTTACGAATGTCTTAATCGGTCCGTAAAGTGTCTGTATAGTCGAAGGTGGTGCAAATGCTGCAACAGAGGATATCATCATGATTTTCCCATCGGCTGATTTAAGCATATCTTTTATAAATAACTTGCTCAATGCAATTACTGCGATACCTAAAACACGGATGAATTTTTCCTCATCTTCCATTGAGGTCTGATCAAATGGACTCGCTATAGCATAACCCGCGTTATTGACAAGTAAATTGATTTTATAACCCTTATTGCTACAATAATCATAAATGATTTGAGGAGCTAAAGGGTTGTGTAAATCGGCAGCAACTACATCAATTTTTCCCTCCCCATAGGTGGATAACCTTTTAGCAGCAGCTTCTAATTTATTCGAGTTTCTGGCATTTAAAACTAAATCAAATCCCCTAACTGCAAGGCATTTGGCAATTTCAAATCCAATTCCAGAAGAGGCTCCCGTAATTAAGGCTGTATTTTTAAATTTTTCTTTTTTCATACTTTTTTCAAAGTAAAGCTATATTTTTCAATATATCCATTTGAAAAAAATTGAACTTTTTTTTTACTATTTTCTTAAATTATTGCTCTTTTGTAAAATATTTTTTTAAAAAATCACGATGAAGTTTTTAGGGATTCTTCTTTTTATTTTTAATGTGCCAAACTTGGTTGGCGGTCAAGTCCTTTACAAGGAGTTTATTTATGATATGCCAATTGACCAAGCCAAAAAGATTCTTAAAGAAAATTCAAAAACACTTAAAAATATCAACTTTGGGAATGGGATTTCTTATGCGTTCCGCAAAAGATCTCTAGTTGAGAACGATGGGCGTTTAGTTAGCATCAATATTTGGAGTAAAAAAAATTTAAGCTTATCACAAGCAAGTGCCTACTTAAAAAGAACAAGAAAGTATTTTGAATCTAATGACTTCAAAACCGTTTACGCACAAGAAAATTGGTCTGATCCAGTAATAGTGAAAAAAAATCTACCCTGTATTCGTTTTGTTGATCCAGATAAAAGAGTTGTCATTGAAATGGATCCAAGAGGACAGGGAAGTGTGTTTAATGTATTTATTACCTTTTATAATTACCAATGGTTTTTAAGAAAAGCGAAAGGAGAAGAATAGTTTATAAATCAATATTAATTCCCAGTCCTAAAAGTTCTCGAACTTGGAGCTTGCCAATCAAATCGTCGTCATAAAGAAGATGTAAAATAAAATTTCCGGAGATTTTACTATTGACCTTAAACCGAATATTAGAATTCCAATCAAAATCAACGTTTTGAGTATTTTCAAGATAGTTTACATACGAACTTAATTTATTTTCCCAGATGATGTTTTTCATGATTTCTTTTTTATAAAAACCTGAAATTAATGCTCCAAAAAAGAATTTTGAACGTTTGTTAAAATCAACCCCGAAATATTTACTCTCAGCCTCTAACTCTTGAGTGAATTTTTTGGAAACGATAATCATACGAGCTGAAACTGGAGACATATTCACCCAGAAATTTTTATTTTTTTTATAATAAAATCCTAATCCTGCTTGGAGTATGGCGGGCGATAAAAATTGTGAAACCCTTTCTCTAAGTTCTTCTCCATCTTGATTGAAAAATTTAAAACCAGGTAACAATTGGGTTTTAAAGTTTAAAAAACTAGAATAATTCCAGTAAGTATTGATTTGCTTACCTAATAGGGAGTTTATTTCAAATCGGTCGTCGGCCTTTTTTAAGTATTTACTCCCCGAAACATAAGTAGTCCCTAGGGAGAGCAATAAATTCGAATCCCATACAAGACCATTTCGATCCGAATAATTAAAGTTGTAATCCAGTCCGTACAAAACAGTCAAAGCGCTTTCTCCTCCAGAAATCCAGTTTGAAAAATACGCCTGATTAAAATTGAAACGAGTATTCCCATAAAACTTCATCCGCTTACCTCCCATTTCAGACTGAATAACTGCATTAAAGGGGAGCAATTCATCGGCTTCCTCTTTATCTTGTGCAAAAAGCGTAAGTGAATTCACAACACAAACTATCGAAAAGAACAGAGAAGGTAACTTATTAATTTTTTTTGGGGAATGCCTCAAGATTGAAGAGTTTTAGGTGCTACTTTCTTTATTTGGTTTAAATTTATAAAAAATAGCATAATTCTAATTATGCATTAATCACGGTATGTATAAAATTATTTGTTCCCTGATTGTTATTTTAATTGGTCTAAATTTAAGACTAAATGCACAAGAAAAGAAAAAGAGTCTTTATTTTATGGCTGACAGCATTATTGATTTTGGTATCCAAAATAAAGCCTTCCCAGGAGCCCAACTGCTCATTTACAAAAAAGACAGTATCCAACTATTAAAATCTTATGGTTACCACACCTATGATTCTATCGTAAAAGTTAAAAATACAGACCTCTACGATCTTGCTTCTGTGACTAAAATACTCGCAGGCACCCTTGCTTTTATGAAGCTCTACGAACTGTACGATATTGATCTAAATGAAAGGGTTTCTGAGTACCTCCCTTTTCTGAAAAGAGGGAACAAAAAAAAATCTAGTTTTAAACAGGTTTTGAGTCACAGTGCAGGATGGATTCCCTATATCGCTCATCAAAATTTAATTCGTAAAAAAAACGGAAAGTTTAAAACTGGAACCTTAAAAATAAAAAAGTCTAAAAGATATCCGACTCAAATTAGTGACTCCTTGTTCCTATTCAAGAATTATCCTAAAAAAATAATGAGGCGTATCCGCAAGACAGACATTAAGACTGTTGGAGAATATTTATATTCAGGACTGTGGTTTTTTTTAGTCCCTGAACTGACCAAAGAATTGAGTGGTCTGTCTTTTGAATCCTTTTTAAAATTCTATTTTTACGACCCCCTAAAACTCCAACGCTTATCATTTGTTCCAACAAGATACTTCCCTAAAAGTGAAATAATACCCACAGAATCCGACGAGCACTTTAGAAAAGGGTTAGTCCAAGGGTGGGTTCACGATGAAGCTGCAGCATTGATGGGAGGAATAAATGGAAATGCGGGTCTATTTGCAAACGCCAGCTCTATAGCCCCACTTTTAGAATTAATGCTTAATGAGGGATCCTACAAAGGAAAATTACTGCTCAAACCCGAAACTATTAAACTATTTACCCAACGAGCCTACCCAGAAAGTACCAATCGTAGAGGCTTGGGATTTGACAAACCGAGTTTATCAGAAGATGAAGATCCTTATCCTTCTAATTTAGCTTCACCCTCAAGTTTCGGTCACAGTGGATTTACAGGGACATTTATATGGGTAGATCCTTCAGAAAATTGTTTTATTATTTTCTTGAGTAATCGAGTATATCCTACAAGAAAACAACGTGCACTCTACAAACTAGGTATAAGAGGAAAACTATTAGATTATGCGTTACAAAATTAGCCTTGTATTGGTATGGTTAATTACTTCTCAATTTTTAAATGCTAAGTTGCCACAGGGTTTTACTGTACTAACAGATTCTATTCCAGATTTACTAATTGAATTGCGGTATGCAGGGGCAAATAATTTTATGGGGCGCCCTGTAACTGGTTATAATAACAGTATTGGAATAGGCACCTCAGCCTTAGCTCATCATTTAAAAAAAGTTCAAGCCGAATTAAAACTTATGGATTTGGGACTAATAATCTATGATGCTTACCGCCCTCAAACCGCTGTCGATGACTTTATTCGTTGGTCCAAAATCCCTAGTGATACACTGACTAAACACATTTACTATCCTACACTCGTTAAAAATAGACTTTTAGACTTGGGCTTTATTGCATCAAAAAGTGGACACAGCAGAGGAAGTACAGTCGATTTAAGTCTGATTTATTTAAAGGTGAAAAACAAAGGGAATGAAGTCGATATGGGAAGTCCATGGGACTTTTTTGATGACCTTTCCAATTTCAGTAATACTTCGATTTCAAAAAAACAAAAAGCGAATAGAAGTTTGCTCAGAGAATTGATGCTAGCAAACGGTTTTAAACCCTATGAAAAGGAATGGTGGCACTTTACCTTAAATCAAGAACCCTTTCCACAAACCTATTTTAACTTTCCAATTGAAATTCCCTAAGAAATTAATGCTGAAGGAAAAGATTCAAGGTTGATTCCCCAAAGCAAAGGCAAAAGGAAATACACCATAAGGCATACAAACAATATTGAAACAATATTCATGATTATTCCCTTAGAAACCATATCGGGTATTCTTAAATATCCGGATCCAAAAACTACCGCATTTGGAGGTGTAGCAACTGGAAGCATGAAAGCACAGGAAGCTGCAACTGCCGCTCCTAACATAAGTCCAAAAGGATGCACGTCTATTTCCATAGCTAAAGGAGCCAATACCGGAAGCAGCATGGCTGTAGTTGCTAAATTTGAGGTAATTTCTGTTAAAAAATTGATTGCAGCAATCAATAGAAGTAATAATAAAAACAATGGCAGTCCACCAAATTCAGTCATCAACTGACCCAGCCAAATTGCTAGACCGCTTTCCTCAAAAGCTTTGGCCAAAGCCATTCCTCCACCAAACAACAAGATGATTCCCCAAGGAAGGTTAATGGTATCCTTCCAATTCAATAGGGTCTGACCTTGCCTTTTTGAAGGGATCACAAATAATGATAACCCAAATAAAACAGCAATTAAGGTATCGTCAATTTTTGGAAATAAAGGCTGTAAAAGAAAAGAACTAGTAATCCAACAAAAAGCAGCCAATGAAAAAACTACAGCTACCCAGCGTTCTTCAAAACTAATGGGTCCTAAATCATTTTTTAACCGTAGAATTTCTTTTTCCCCTCCTGGAAATTCAGTCTGTTTAAACTTAAAAGCTATACGTGTAAGGTAGGCCCAACAAAAAGTCAAGAGTACAATTGATATTGGAAATCCAAAGCGAAACCATTCCAAAAAGGAAATTTCATATCCATAGGTAGATTGAATGACCCCTGCCAATACTAAGTTTGGTGGTGTTCCAATAAGAGTTGCGATCCCACCAATGGAAGCACTGTATGCAATTCCCAACATTAAAGCTTTTCCAAAAATACGATTCTCATCCTCTACCGTGTCTGGATTATCTTTTAACTGTTTAATGATCGCGATTCCAATTGGAAGCATCATTACTGAGGTCGCTGTATTTGAGATCCACATGGATAGAAATGCGGTAGCAAGCATAAACCCTAAAATAATTTTACGAATATCAGAACCAATAAAAGCAATAATATTGAGGGCTATCCGTCGATGTAAATTCCATTTTTCTATACCTATTGCAATCAAAAAACCCCCTAAATAAAGGAAAACATAGCGATGCCCAAATGAAGCGGTAGTAGTTGCTAGCTCCATCCCGCCACTCAGGGGAA
>CAZOWC010000023.1:0-10898 GCA_964583375.1 uncultured Flavobacteriaceae bacterium | reverse complement strand
AGTTTAAATTAAAATGACAGTAACATTTTCACCTAACTTGCTTTCTGATTAGGATATAATTACAATAGCATAACCTATCAATATTTGGTTTCAATTTCTAATATACTTACTTTTTATTATTTAATATAAAAAACCAATCTTCTTAAACTGAAAATATAGTCTATTTTATTTTCAAGTTATGATGCTGGTGGCGTAATTTTAAAAAGTTTTATTTCAGTTTTATTCTAAAAAAAACCTGAACTTTTTAGCATCTTACTTTGTAATGTTAGCTTTTGTTTATTCCAGCACTTATCTAACCCAGAACTCTTTAAAACCAAAATCTCTTGGGTTTAAGCAAAAATCTGCACAATAAAGGAATTTTATGAGTGTAGGTTTAAATAATTGGTCAATTTCATTTATATTTGCACACATTCTGAGCAAAAAACCAGAGGAGACTTTAAGTCCCCTTTTTTTTTAGATGACATTTAATGAACAAGTTAACGAATTATTACAAGCTGCTTTAGACAGCAGGCATGACTTATTTTTGATTGAATGTAAAATTTCAGGAGACAATCATATCAGTATTCTTTTGGATGGAGATGATGGTGTTAACTTACAATCTTGTGTTGAAGTAAGCAGACAAATTGAACACAATTTAGACCGAGATGAATACGACTTTTCACTTGAAGTTGCCTCGGCAGGTGTTGGAAGTCCGCTTCAAAAAACTAGACAGTATGCAAAAAACTTGGGACGCAAGCTTCGTGTTGAACGAGAAGCTGCTCCTACACTAGAGGGAACATTGGTTAACGCAACTGAAACCAATTTTACTCTAGAATGGAAAATTAGACAGCCCAAACCAGTTGGTAAAGGGAAAGTTACAGTAACAAAAAAAGAAACGCTTTCGTATGGCGATATAATCACTGCGAAAGTATTAGTGAAATAGTTAATTTGAAGAAAAATGGAAAATTTAGCCTTAATTGATTCTTTTTCAGAGTTTAAAGATGACAAACTCATTGACCGTGTGACCCTGATGGTTATTCTCGAAGATGTATTTAAAAACACTCTTCAACGAAAGTTTGGATCAGATGAAAATTTTGATATTATTATCAATCCCGACAAAGGAGACTTAGAGATTTGGAGAAATCGTGTGGTGGTTGAAGACGGAAAAGTTGAAGATTCAAATCAGGAAATCACCCTTAGTGAAGCTCGAAAAATTGAACCTGACTTTGAAGTAGGGGAAGATGTATCTGAGGAAGTAAAACTTGTAGATCTAGGGAGACGCTCGATACAGTATTTAAGACAAAATTTAGTTGCAAAGATTTTTGAGCACGACAGTACGAATATATTCAAACAGTTTAAGGATAGAGAAGGTGACTTGTACACTGCTGAAGTACACCACATCCGAAGTCGTGAAATCATTTTGCTAGACGATGATGGAAATGAGATTATCTTGCCAAAAGATCGTCAGATACCAAGTGATTTTTTTAGAAAAGGAGATAATGTAAGAGGAATCATTGAGCTGGTAGAACTTAGAGGGAATAAGCCTCGGATTATTCTATCAAGAACTTCTCCCAAATACCTAGAAAAACTATTTGAACAAGAAATTCCTGAAGTATTTGATGGACTTATCACTGTTAAAAAAGCGGTAAGAATTCCAGGCGAAAAAGCTAAAGTAGCTGTAGATTCATACGATGACCGTATTGATCCAGTAGGGGCTTGTGTGGGAATGAAAGGATCTAGAATCCACGGAATTGTTCGTGAATTAGGAAATGAAAATATTGATGTAATCAACTATACTAATAATCTTCAACTTTTTATCTCTAGAGCCTTGAGTCCAGCAAAAGTGAACTCTCTCAAAATTGATGAGGAAAACAAAAGAGTTGAAGTAATCTTAAATCCCGAAGAGGTTTCCAAAGCCATCGGTAAAGGAGGTACTAATATTCGTTTGGCAGGAAAGTTAACGGGGTATGAAATTGATGTCTTTAGGGAAGGTGTCGAAGAAGATATTGAATTGAAGGAGTTCAGCGATGAAATTGAACAATGGATCATCGATGAATTTAAAAAGGTCGGTTTAGATACAGCCAAGAGTATTTTGGAGCTTGATAATTCTGATTTGATCAAAAGAACAGACCTTGAGGAAGAAACAATTCAAGAGGTTTTACAAATATTGAAAACAGAATTTGAAGAATAGACTGCAAAAATAATTCCTATTTTTGCAAATAGATATAATTATATGGCTGACCAACCCAGTATTCGACTAAACAAAGTCTTAAGGGAATTAAATATCTCCCTTGACCGTGCTGTTGAATTTCTGAATCAAAAAGGAATTGAAGTTGATGCGCGTCCAACTACAAAAATCACTACAGAAGTGTACAACACACTTTTGGGCGAATTTGAAACGGACAAATCCAAAAAAGTAGCTTCTCATGAGATTAGTGAGGAAAAGCGAAAAGAAAAGGAAAATCTCCGTATCATTCAGGAAAAGAAAGAGCAAGATCGCTTAGATCAAATCGCACAACGAGAGGCATTAAAAACCAATAAGGTTGCCCTTGAAAAGCCTAAGACACTAGGAAAAATTGATTTGACTGCAATAAAAAAGCCTGCGCCAGCTCCAAAAAAAGTAGCTGAAACAGAAGCTGCTGAAGACTCCTCTGCAACTGATTCAGATACAAAGATTGAAAAGGCTGAAGTGATCCTCCCGATTTCAACACAAGATCCAGAAGTAAAACCTTCAACGGAGGCAGATAAAGTTGATACTCTTGAAAGTGAAACACTTAAAACCAAATACACCAAATTAAGTGGACCCAAGAAAACAGGTCAAACAATCAATCTTGATGAGGTTAATAAAAAAGAAAAAACGGTTGAAGATGCCCGCAAGCGTAAACGTAAGCGAATTAGTAAAGACGTTAAGCCTGCTGCCAATAAAAATAAAAACAACAATCAAAGTCAACAACGAAGAGTTAGAACCAATAATGTTGTCAAAAAAGAGGAGCCTAGCGAAGAAGAAGTTCAAAAGCAAATACGCGAAACTCTTGAAAAACTGCAAGGTAAATCAAACAAATCTAAAGGTGCCAAATACAGAAGAGATAAACGGGTTCAACACCGTCAAAAGTCGGAGGAAGAAATGGCCCAGGTCGAAGCGGAAAGTAAAGTTTTAAAGGTCACGGAGTTTATTACTGTGGGCGAAGTTGCCACCATGATGAATATCACATCAACCGATATTATTTCTACTTGTATGAGCTTGGGAATCATGGTAACCATGAACCAAAGATTGGATGCAGAGACCTTGAGTATTGTTGCAGACGAGTTTGGCTATGAGGTTACTTTTGAAAAAGCTGAACTCGAAGAAAACATAGAAGATCTTGAAGATCTTGAAGAAGATTTAACAGCTAGAGCGCCAATAGTGACTGTAATGGGTCACGTAGACCACGGTAAAACTTCTTTACTTGACTACATTCGAGAGGAGAATGTAATTGCAGGAGAATCAGGGGGAATCACCCAGCACATTGGTGCATACGGTGTTACTCTTGAAAACGGTCAAAAAATAACCTTTTTAGATACTCCTGGTCACGAAGCTTTTACTGCGATGAGAGCTAGAGGAGCTCAGGTTACCGATATTGCTATTATAGTTGTTGCTGCTGATGATGACATCATGCCACAGACCAAGGAGGCGATAAGTCATGCTCAAGCTGCAGGTGTTCCTATTGTTTTTGCCATCAATAAGATTGATAAAGAAAATGCAAATCCAGATAAAATTAAAGAAGCCCTTGCTGGAATGAACCTTATGGTAGAAGACTGGGGAGGTAAAGTTCAATCTCATGATGTATCTGCATTAAAAGGAATAGGTGTCAAAGAACTGCTAGAAAAAGTTTTACTTGAGGCTGAATTGCTTGAACTAAAAGCAAATGCGGACAGAGCTGCCAAAGGAACAGTTGTAGAAGCCTTTCTAGACAAAGGTAGAGGCTATGTTTCCACCATACTTGTTCAGAACGGGACACTGAAAATGGGAGACTACCTTTTAGCTGGAAAACACAGCGGAAAGGTAAAAGCGATATTTAACGAACGAGGAGCGAGCCTAGAGGAAGCTCCACCATCTACACCGGTATCCATTTTAGGATTAGACGGTGCACCCCAAGCAGGTGACGCGTTTCACGTTTTGGAAGATGAACGTGAAGCCAAACAAATTGCTGCGAAAAGAACTCAATTATTGAGAGAACAAAGTGTTCGAACACAACGTCATATAACATTAGACGAAATAGGAAGACGAATTGCTTTGGGTGAGTTTAAAGAACTGAATATCATTCTTAAAGGGGATGTTGATGGCTCTGTAGAAGCCTTAACCGATTCACTTCAAAAGCTTTCTACTGGTGAAATTGAGATCAATATTATCCATAAAGGGGTTGGTGCAATCACAGAATCTGACGTTTTGTTAGCCTCAGCTTCTGATGCTATAGTAATTGGATTTAATGTTAGACCAATGGGTAATGCCCGGGCTATTGCCGATAAAGAAGAAATTGATATCCGTTCTTATTCCATTATTTACGATGCCATAAATGATATCAAAGATGCAATGGAAGGAATGCTTTCTCCTGAAATGCGTGAAGAGATTACAGGGAATGCAGAAATTAGAGAAACCTTCAAAATTTCTAAAATTGGAACTATCGCAGGATGTATGGTAACCAGTGGTAAAATTTACAGAAACTCCGGTATACGAATTATCCGAGAAGGGGTAGTTGTCTTTACAGGTGAATTAACTTCACTAAAACGTTTTAAGGACGACGTAAAGGAAGTAGCCAAAGGATACGACTGTGGTTTACAGGTAAAAAATTACAACGATATTAAAGTAGGAGATGTATTGGAATGCTTCCAAGAAGTAGCCGTTAAAAAATCACTCTAAGGACTTAATTTTTCGAGTCAAAAGAAAAGCAGAAGGGAAATCTCTTTTTACAGTGTCTAGTGTTTTTAATCCTAGTATCTTGTCTTTAAAACGACCTGTTTGTACTTTGTAATTTGGTGTTTCAAAGCTCAACTCTACAGGTAAATGGGGATAGGTAACCTTAGCATTGTCTAAAGTTTCTGTAGCTAGTTCAAGATTTCCGTAGTACAATTGAAGCGTAAAATATTCATTGGCATAACGCTCTCGATCTAAAGTAATTTTTTTGTTTAACAAACTGTCCAACCTTGGATCTTGTTTAACTTTCAATTCTGCAGTTTGCGAAAAGCTCAGTGAACTGATACTGAAAATAAGCACTATCAATAGGGGTTCCCAAGTAGAATTTTTCATACTGCAAAACAACAACTTTTCTTTTTAAATTATCTTTTTTTAACAAACCTAATCAATTATTTAGAATCATTATAAATTAATAAAATCTTGTTTTATTCGGTATTTTAAAAGAGCGCTATGACTTAAATTTGTCGTGGATTTTAGAACAAAAATTTGGACATACAGACATATTTATTTGAAAGAATAAAGATCAAGGATAATGTAAAACTCCTTTTTCCACCCCTAATCGTTTTAGTGAGTTTTTTCTCCTCGTTTACAGCTATTGCGCAAGATGACAAAGCCGTACAGGCAGGGAAAAAATTATTCAACGCAAATTGTGCAGCTTGTCATAAGCTAAATAAAAGAGCTGTGGGTCCGGCTCTTAAAGGAGTCTCTGCAAAGTACGACAAAGAGTGGTTGTACACATGGATTAAAAACAGTACCGCAATGGTAAAGTCTGGCGATGCTCAGGCAGTTGCTATTTACGAAGAGTACAACGGATCGGTAATGACATCATTTCCTCAACTTTCAAATGAGGACATTGATAACATTATTGCTTATACCGATTACACTCCACCTGCTCCTGCTGTTTCAGATACTATTCCAGGTGCTGCTTCAAGCCAATCTGGTTCTTCAGGAGTGAACAACAATATTATTTTAGGAGCCTTAGCGTTGGTATTCCTAATCCTTATCGTCATGCTCTTTTTAGTGCAAAAAACTTTACTGAGAATTGCTGTAGCGAGTGGTGTTGACATTACCATTGAGGCTAAACCGAAGGGTACACCTATTTGGCTTGCTTTTGTACAAAACCAATTTTTAGTGATGGCAAGTGTCATACTCTTGTTATTGAGCAGTGCATATTTTGTTTACGGTTACTTTATGCAAGTTGGAGTTGATCAAGGATACATGCCAGTTCAACCAATACACTATTCACATAAAATTCACGCTGGGGCAAATCAAATTGAGTGTAAGTATTGCCACTCCTCTGCACGGGTATCAAAACACTCTGGAATTCCTTCCTTAAATGTTTGTATGAATTGCCATAGAAATATAGCTGAGTATAACGGTGAGGAGGATCTTGAAAACGGATACACTAAAGATTTTTACACCAAAGAGATTAAAAAATTATATACAGCCGTTGGATGGGATGAGACCAATCAGCGTTATACAGGAGAAACACAACCAGTAAAGTGGGTTAGAATTCACAACCTTCCTGATTTTGTTTATTTCAATCACGCCCAGCATGTTGAGGTGGGAGAAATTGCCTGCGAAACTTGCCATGGACCAGTTGAAGAAATGGAGATTATGTATCAATATTCTCCCTTAACAATGGGATGGTGTATCAACTGCCACCGTGAAACAAACGTAAAAGTAGAGAGCAACGAGTATTACGCTAAAATACATGAAGCCCTTTCTAAAAAATACGGTGTAGAAAAACTAACAGTTGCCCAGATGGGTGGACTTGAATGTGGAAAATGTCACTATTAAAAGGCGATCAAAAAAAGCATATGGCATCAAATAAAACTTACTGGAAAAACATTGCTCAATTAGATCCTTCTAATGAGGCGGTTAAAAAATTGGAGCAAAATGAATTTGTTTCCAAGCTTCCTGAAGATTTTTTAAGTGATGAAAAGACTCTAGAGGAGAGTAGTACCTCTCGTAGAGATTTTTTAAAATACGTCGGTTTTAGTACTGCAGCTGCTACTATTGCTGCCTGTGAAGGACCAGTTATTAAATCGGTTCCTTATGTCGTACAACCTGAGCAAATCAGACCTGGTATTGCCAATTATTATGCAACTACCATTGCAGACGGCTTTGATTTTGGTAGTGTATTAATCAAGACTCGAGAAGGAAGACCCATTAAGGTTGAAAGTAATCCAGAAGCACCGACTTTAGGAATTGCAAATGCTAGAATGCATGCTTCAGTACTTTCATTATATGATACTTTACGACTACAAGGACCAACTGCAAATGGACAAGATATTTCTTGGGATGATTTTTATCTTCAGGCTGGAGCCATGCTTAGAGCATTAGCAGCAACCAATAAGGAAATCATTCTTTTAACACCGACTTTACCAAGTCCAACTACACAGAAAATCATTTCAGATTTTATTGCAGTATACCCAAACGTAAGTCCTGTAGTATATGATACTATTTCCTCCGATGCAGCTTTAAATGCATATAATACGTATTATGGGCAAAGAGCTTTAGCAGACTATGACTTTTCTAAAGCAAAAGCCATAGTATCTGTGGACGCTGATTTCTTAGGAGATTGGCAAGGTGGTGGCTACGCCAAAGGCTATGCCCTTTCTAAAACACCTTACAGGGATCATGGAAAAGCAGAGATGTCTCAGCACTTTCACTTTGAATCTAATATGTCTCTGACTGGAGCGAATGCAGACCATCGAATTCCCTGTACTCCAGCAGATCAAAAAAATATTTTAGCTTATATCCACGATCGTCTAATTGGAGGATCTTCCGGTCAATTATCAGCCGATTTAAAAGCGGTTGCAGATAAAGCAATTTCAGCTCTTAAAAGTTCTGGTTCTCGAGGAGTCTTGGTTACAGGATTGGATGATGATGCAGCTCAGGCTGTAGTTCTTGCTGTAAATACTCATTTGAGTAGTAAAGCTTTCCAACCCCAACAACCTAAGTTGATAAGACAAGGCAACTCAAAAGAAGTTCAAGATGCCTTCCAAGCGATTGAAGCGGGTAGTGTAAGTGGTTTGATTTCAGTTGGAGTTAATCCAGTATTTTCTTCTGCCAACGGAAATGCATTAGCTGAGGCAATAAGCAAGTTAGAATTTTCATTGAGCTTTACTTCCAAAATAGATGAGACTGCAGCCTCTTCACAATTTGTTGCAGCGACACCTCATTATTTAGAATCATGGGGAGACTACGAATTAAAATCAGGACATTACGCTTTGGCTCAGCCAACTATTCGTCCTTTGTTTGATACCCAACAATTTCAAGATGTTTTACTCAGACTAGCGGGTAAAAACTCAAAATTCTACGATGAAATTAAAGCCCATTGGAATGAATCCATTTTAGGATCAAATTCTTGGAGTAAAGTTTTACATGACGGCTACTATTCTGCAGAAAAGTCTGTCGAAAATCCAATACCAGATTTTTCTGCATTGGATGTAAGTCAACTAAGAACTGCTACTTCAAAAGGAATGAGCTTAGTATTGTACAGCAAAACCGGTATGGGTGACGGGCAGCAAGCCAATAATCCTTGGTTACAAGAGTTTCCTGACCCAATTACACGAGTAAGTTGGGACAATTATCTTACAGTATCCGTGAGTGATGCAAATGCCCTTGGATTAAAAAATATCAATACTGCTAACGGAGCTTTGAATGGCAGTTATGCCGAAGTAACGGTTGGTACTCAGACCCTGAAAGTACCCGTGATTGTTCAGCCAGGACAAGCGAAAGGAACTGTTGGTCTTTCTTTTGGTTTCGGAGAGCGAATGGGTCTCAAAGATGAAATGCAAACAGGAGTCAATGCTTACACTTTTTATCAAAGCTTTAATCGAATTCAAAGTGTTAATGTTAAACTAGCAAGTGGAGAACACGAATTTGCCTGCGTGCAGTTGCACAACACCTTAATGGGTCGTGGTGATATAGTTAAAGAAACCACTCTTGAAGTCTTTAACACAAAAGATAAAGCGTTTTGGAATCCAATGCCTCAGGTTTCAAAAAATCATATTGAATTCGATGTCACCTCGGCAGAAGTAGACATGTGGCAGGAATTCGACAGAAGCATAGGACACCACTTCAACCTTTCCATTGACTTAAATTCATGTACGGGTTGTGGCGCTTGTGTTGTTGCTTGTCATGCAGAAAATAATGTCCCTGTTGTGGGTAAACGCGAAGTTCGTAAATCAAGAGATATGCACTGGTTGAGAATAGATCGCTATTACTCTTCAGCATCTACTTTTGAAGGAGATAATGAAACAAAAGAAGCTATTTCAGGAATTGGAGATTCTTTAAATACTTTTGGAGAAATGGAGCAAGCAGCTGCCAATCCACAAGTTGCATTCCAGCCAGTTATGTGTCAGCACTGTAATCACGCTCCATGTGAAACAGTTTGTCCAGTGGCTGCCTCATCTCATGGAAGACAAGGTCAAAATCACATGGCTTATAATCGCTGTGTTGGAACCCGTTACTGTGCGAATAACTGTCCTTATAAAGTACGTCGTTTTAACTGGTTCTTATACAATAAAAATGATGAGTTCGATTACCACATGAATAACGACTTAGGTCGAATGGTATTAAATCCTGATGTCGTTGTTCGTTCAAGAGGAGTTATGGAAAAATGTTCTTTGTGTATACAGATGACACAAAAAACAATTTTAGACGCCAAACTCAAAGGAGGAGAAATTAAAGACGGGACTTTCCAAACAGCTTGTTCTAATGCTTGTACCACAGGCGCAATGGTATTTGGAGACCTGAATGATAAAGAAAGTAAAGTTGCTGCATTGCATGAAGACGATCGTATGTATCATTTATTGGAACATGTCGGTACAAAGCCCAACGTAATGTATCAAGTAAAAGTTAGAAATACCGACGAGGTATAATTTAGAAATAAAAACCTATGGCATCGCATTACGAAGCACCTATTAGAAAACCACTGGTAACAGGAGACAAGACTTACCATGATGTTACTATAGATGTAGCCGCACCAGTAGAGGGGACAGCTAACAAACAGTGGTGGATTGTTTTTGGTATTGCACTGACTGCCTTTTTATGGGGAGTTGGATGTATCATTTACACCATTTCTACAGGTATTGGAACCTGGGGATTGAACAAAACTGTTGGTTGGGCTTGGGATATTACCAACTTTGTATGGTGGGTAGGTATTGGTCACGCTGGAACGCTTATTTCTGCAGTACTTTTATTATTCAGACAAAAATGGCGTATGGCGATTAACCGTTCTGCAGAGGCCATGACTATTTTTTCTGTAATCCAAGCTGGACTTTTCCCAATTATCCACATGGGAAGACCATGGTTGGCCTATTGGGTACTCCCAATTCCAAACGGATTTGGTTCGCTTTGGGTGAATTTTAATTCCCCACTTCTCTGGGATGTATTTGCAATCTCAACTTATCTATCAGTATCCCTTGTATTTTGGTGGACAGGATTACTTCCTGACTTTGCAATGATCCGCGATCGTGCGGTATTACCTTTTCAGAAAAAAATATACAGTTTGTTAAGTTTTGGCTGGTCTGGAAGAGCAAAAGATTGGCAACGATTTGAAGAAGTTTCATTGGTTTTAGCAGGACTCGCAACACCACTTGTACTTTCAGTGCATACTATTGTATCCTTTGACTTTGCAACATCGGTAATTCCTGGGTGGCACACTACTATTTTCCCACCTTATTTTGTGGCAGGAGCTATTTTTTCAGGATTTGCGATGGTAAATACACTCTTGATCATTATGCGTAAGGTATCCAATCTGGAAAATTATATCACAGTTCAACATATTGAATTGATGAATATTGTCATCATGATTACTGGTTCAATTGTTGGAGTAGCCTACATCACAGAACTTTTTATTGCTTGGTATTCTGGAGTTGAATACGAACAATATGCATTTTTAAATAGAGCCACCGGACCTTATTGGTGGGCGTATTGGTCAATGATGACCTGTAAC
>CAZOWC010000022.1:0-10959 GCA_964583375.1 uncultured Flavobacteriaceae bacterium | reverse complement strand
GAGAAGTTGATGCTTCCAACAAAAGAACTACTTTGATTACTGATGAAGTTAGAGCCTACAAAGGAGGTTCATGGAAAGCCAGAGCGTATTGGTTAGATCCTTCACAGCGCAGATACCTCCCACAATACATCGCTACGGATTACATTGGTTTCCGTTGTGCCATGTCAAGATTAGGCTCCAAAAGCAAGGCCAAAAAGACAGCCCGCCACAAAAGACGTGGATAACAATATTTGAAAGCATCTTAACATTGAGGTGCTTTTTTTTAGCATGAATACAGCTTCTCTTTACGACAACTTTTTAAACTCTAAAGGAGTTAGTACAGATACCAGAACATTAGAAAAAGAAGCTCTTTTTTTTGCATTAAGGGGACCAAATTTTAATGGAAATCTATTTGCAAAAGAAGCTCTTGAAAAAGGGGCAATAGCTGTCGTCATGGACGACTCTAAATCAAATATTGACGATGATCGCGTAGTAGTAGTTGAAAATTCACTCAAAGCCTTACAAAATCTGGCCACATATCATAGAGAGCAATTGAATACAAAATTAATTGCATTGACAGGCAGCAACGGTAAAACAACCACTAAGGAGTTGATTCGTGAGGTTTTATCAACAAAATACAAGGTGTTGGCAACGGAAGGGAATCTCAACAACCATATAGGGGTTCCGCTAACATTATTACGACTGAAGGAGGATCATGAAATTGGTGTAATTGAGATGGGTGCAAACCACCCCGGAGAAATCGCGGATCTTGCTGATATAACTAAGCCCAATTGGGGCTATATAACAAATTTTGGAAAAGCACATCTAGAAGGCTTTGGAAGTCTTGAAGGAGTTGTTCAAGCCAAGTGCGAGCTGTACAACTATCTCAGGCAAAACAATCAGCAAATTTTAATTAATGGAGATGATGCTAAGCAGCTCAAACAAAGTCAAGGAGCCAAGGTGTCTTCTTTTGGAAACACAGTAAAAGCTGATTTTATTTGGGAAGCCCTTGATACTATTGATAGCTATGTGAGTATTAAATTTCAAGATCAACTAATCCTCTCTAAACTTTACGGAAGTTACAATGCTATCAATCTTGCTGCCGCTCTTTCCTTTAGTGAAATCTTTGGTGTCCCAATTGATAAGGGTAAAAAAGCTCTATCAAATTATAATTCTACTAACAATCGCTCTCAATTGCTCTCAATTAACGAAACCGAATACGTATTGGATGCTTATAATGCAAATCCAACAAGCATGTTAGCCGCTCTTTCAGCCTTCGCCAAAAAGCAAAAGGTGTGCAAGATGGTCATTTTGGGAGATATGAAAGAATTGGGTTCAACTGCTCAAGTGGAACATGAGGAAATCGCTACGCAATGCCTAAACTATGATTTTGAAAAAATCATACTTATTGGAGAACAATTTTCTTCTACATCTATTAAAAATGAGCGAATTATAAAATTTAATGATCTGAATACGTTCACAAAATCCTTTGATAAGTCGAATTGGAACTTTAATGAAGTTCTTATTAAAGGGTCTCGAGCATTGCAACTTGAACGTTTAATCCCTTTTTTTAAATCACTTTAAAGGACTAATGAAGAAATTACCTCTATTTTTAATAATGCTTATTTTTTTTAACTGTCAAAATGAGGACGAGCGCTGCGGACAGATTATTCAAAAAGTAACTCAAAACGCTGTCTACTATTTTGTGCTTCAAACAGATGAAAACATTAGATCTTTTGGAGATCAGAATCTACCATCAATCCCAGACGATGGTGTTCGCCAAGGAAGTGTATCCAAAGAAGTTTATGAGTCCTTTGAAGTGGGTGACGAATACTGTGCTGAAATCTAAGAATCTTCTATCTCTGCACCTTTAATTATTTGCTCGACAATTTCAGGGTTGAGCAAGGTTGATATGTCTCCTAGATTTGAGATTTCTTTGCTCGCAACTTTCCTTAAAATTCTTCTCATAATTTTACCAGAACGTGTCTTAGGTAAACCGGGAACAATCTGAACTTCATCTGGTTTAGCAATCGGACCGATAATATTTCGAACGGTATCTTTTATCTCCTGAATAAGTCCTTCTTCTGTTCGTCCTTCCATATCGCAGATGGCATATGCATAAATTCCTTGTCCTTTAATCTCATGAGGAAATCCAACAACTGCGGACTCTATAACTTTTGGATGTTCGTTGATAGCGTTTTCAACTTCAGCTGTACCCATACGGTGGCCTGAAACATTGATTACATCATCGACCCTTCCCAAAATTCTCAAATAG
The DNA here is from genome assembly GCA_964583375.1 of uncultured Flavobacteriaceae bacterium. GTDB lineage: Bacteria > Bacteroidota > Bacteroidia > Flavobacteriales > Flavobacteriaceae > MS024-2A. The sequence continues at coordinate 8,705 of CAZOWC010000022.1, read as the reverse complement.
CCATCGTGATCTCGTTTGGCTCCATCGCCCGTAAAGTAGAGCCCTGGGTAAGCTGAAAAATAGGTCTCTTTACATCGTTTGTGATCACCATAAGTAGTCCTTAACATGGAAGGCCATGGAAATTTGATACAGAGGTTACCCTCAACATTATTCCCCTTGAGCTCATTCCCTTCTGCATCAACTATGATGGGCTGTATCCCTGGTAATGGAAGTGAAGCGTGGGCAGGCTTGTTCGGTGTAATTCCTGCTAAAGGAGAAATCATGATTCCACCAGTTTCCGTTTGCCACCAGGTATCTACTAAAGGACATTTTCCCTTTCCAATATGATCGTGATACCAATGCCAAGCTTCCTCATTGATAGGTTCTCCAACAGAGCCAATAACTTTTAAAGAGTCAAGCGAGTAGGGCTCTAGAGGTTCAAGACCATGAGCTTGCAAGGCTCGAATAGCAGTTGGAGCTGTATAAAATTGATTGACATTGTATTTATCCACAATCTCCCAAAATCGACCAGCATTAGGATAAGTCGGCACTCCTTCAAACATCAGTGTGGTTGCTCCAGCTAAAAGTGGTCCATACACAATGTAAGAATGTCCTGTAATCCAGCCTACGTCCGCAGTACACCAATAAACGTCGTCTTGCTCGTATTGAAAAACGTTTGAAAACGAATAATGTGTATAGACCATATAACCTGCTGTGGTATGAACGACTCCCTTCGGTTTACCTGTTGATCCTGAAGTATAAAGAATGAATAGCAAGTCCTCAGCATCTAGGCTAGCTGCCGTATGCTCCTTTGATTCATTTTGAATCACTTCATGCCACCAAAGGTCTCGATCAGCTTTCATGGTCACCGCTGTCTTGGTGCGTTCGTAAACAATAACTTTTTTTACACAACTGGTATTTTCCAGTGCCGCATCAACTACTGATTTTACTGCAATATTTTTTGCACCTCTAAAGTTACCGTCAGAGGTCAAAACCATTTTGGCTTCACAATCGTTAATACGATCTGCCAAAGCATTGGAAGAGAACCCAGCAAAAACAACAGAGTGCACTGCACCTACCCTTGCACACGCAAGCATGGCTATAGCAGCTTCTGGGATCATGGGCATATAGATGATCACTCGGTCTCCTTTTTGAATTCCTTGACTTTCAAGGGCGTTAGAAAACTGGCAAGTGAGTTCAAATAATTCTTTATAGCTGATTGTTCGTTCAGCCTCAGTGGGATCATTTGGCTCCCAAATAATTGCAGTTTTATCTCTGTGAGTAAATAAATAACGTTCAAAAATATTTTCTGTAATGTTTAACTGGGCATTTTCAAACCATTTGATGTCAGGACCTTCAAAATCCCATGAAAGTACTTTATCCCACGGTTTTTTCCAATGAAAATCATTAGCTATCCTACTCCAAAAATGTTCAGGTTGATGAACGCTTTTCTGGTATTCATGAAAATAGCCCGAAAGTGATTGAATTTTTTGACTCATTTTATATTCAAATTTTGGTTTAATTTAAAGCTGCTCCCGAATTTTCCGCCCCTCTGGGTGTTCGAATCCGTTCAGTCAATTCTAGGACTTCTTGAGGAGGTGGACTTGTCATTCTAGATACAACTAAAGCAACGGCGAAATTCAACAACATGCCTAGTGTTCCTATTCCTTCAGGTGAAATTCCCCACCAAAAGTTCGCTGGAAGGCCAGGTCCTCCCAATTGAGGTTTAAAATAAACAATGTAGATAGCTGTAAAAAGAATCCCTGCTATCATTCCGCTTAGTGCGCCTTGTCTGTTCATTCGCTTATCGAATATACCTAAAATTATAGCTGGAAAAAAGGACGAAGCAGCCAATCCAAAAGCTAGAGCTACGACTTGGGCTACAAAACCAGGTGGATTCATCCCAGCAAGACCAGCTGCAACTACAGCTACAGCAATTGCAATTCTTGCAGCATACAATTCTCCTTTTTCACTTATGTCTGGTCTTAAATAGTTTTTTAATAAATCATGTGAAATGGAAGTTGATATCACCAAGAGTAAACCTGCTGCTGTAGAAAGTGCAGCGGCTAAACCACCTGCTACCACCAATCCAATGACCCAAGCAGGTAGATTGGCAATTTCTGGATTTGCCAATACTATGATATCCTGATCTACTGTAAGTTCATTAATTATAGGATCGGCAACATATTGTATGGTTCCATCTTGATTTTTGTCATCAAAAGATAGTAAGCCTGTCCTTTCCCAATTGGTAAACCACTCTGGTACTTCTTCGTACGAAGCATTCGATATGGTGTTGAGTATATTGGTTCTAGCAAAGACTGCCACAGCTGGAGCTGTAGTGTAGAGTATTGCTATAAACAACAATGCCCATCCTGCAGAAATACGCGCATCTTTTACTCTGGGTACTGTGAAGAACCGAACAATAACATGAGGTAAACCTGCTGTTCCAAACATCAGTGCTCCTGTGATAAAAAACATATTGACCAAATTATTTTGATCAACACTAGTGTAGGAATCAAAGCCTAAATCAACCGAAAGTTGGTTAAGCTTTTCGAGCAAGAAAACCCCATCAGGTCCACGCGAACCAAAACCTAGTTGAGGAATTGGATTACCTGTCATCTGGAGGGATATAAAAATAGCAGGAACTGTAAACGCAAAAATAAGCACGCAAAACTGAGCTACTTGGGTGTAGGTAATTCCTTTCATTCCGCCCAAAACGGCGTAGAAAAAAACTATCCCTATTCCAATGAGCACTCCCGTGTCAAAAGGTACATTTAGAAAACGGGCGAAAGCCACACCTACACCTTTCATCTGTCCTACCACATATGTAAAGGATACAAATAAAGCACAGATCAAAGCTATCAGTCTGGCATTTTTTGAATAATAACGCTCCCCGATAAAGTCAGGTACGGTAAATTTTCCAAACTTTCTGAGATATGGAGCCAATAATAGAGCTAGCAACACATACCCTCCTGTCCAGCCCATTAGATACTGCCCTCCAGAAAACCCCATAAATGCAATCAATCCAGTCATGGATAAAAAAGAGGCCGCAGACATCCAGTCGGCAGCGGTTGCCATTCCATTGGCTATTGGGTTTACTCCGCCACCAGCGACATAGAATTCTTTGGTTGATCCGGCACGAGAGATAATTGCAATAATTATGTATAAAAGGAAGGTAACACCAACCAATAGGTAAGTCCAAATCTGTGCATCCATAAATTTATTTTTTAAATCTCATCAACATCAAACTTTTTATCTAATCGGTTCATCAGATAAACATACACAAATATCAAAATGACAAAGGTGTATATGGCTCCTTGGTGTGCAAACCAAAAACCAAGAGGAAAACCTCCTATTTGAAATTGATTGAGTGTCTCTGCTAAGACAATTCCAAAAAGAAACGAAACTGTAAACCATATTAACAAAAGTATGACGAGGTATTTTAAGTTCGTCCTCCAATAAAGTTTAGCGCTTTTAGCTACCATTTTATTTAATTTGAAAATCAAAAGATAAAGAAGTTCAACCTCAATTGCTAAAAAAAGAAGAGATTATTGTTTGTTTCATTAACGCAGCAAATCAGTCCTCATAAGGAATGTTTGACCGAAAAGAACGATTGATCCAATTATAAGTGTACCTTTTAAACAAATTAGACCTCATGTAAGAAGACAAATGAGTAGTTAAAGACATTGCGTCAATTGCATAATCTATCGATAAACTGGCTCCAGTCTTACTTTTAAAATACAGCTTAAAAAGTAAGTCCTTTTTCTGATTGTTGAACTGCTGTGCCAATTCAAAAACATCTGCCGTAATGCCCCTGAGCAATAAAGAGGATTCAAGATGGTAATATTCGGTATCATTGGATGTTCGGAAAGGTAGTTCAGTAAAATAATTGAGCTCTAATTGTTGCTGTTGAGCTAATATTTGAGCTGTAGTAAATATCGTGAATAGAAAGAGTCTAAATTGATTCATAATTAATTTTACTATCCGAAGTTAATTAAGCCCTAATTTAAGAAAATAAAAACTATGAAAAAAGTGGGTGTTATAGGATTCGAACCTATGACCTCTACCCTGTCAAGGTAGCGCTCTAAACCAACTGAGCTAAACACCCGTAGTACTTTATAGCTTATTAAGTTTTTAATTGTGCTCCAATTAGTGCCCTAATTAGCTTCACTATTTTTTAAATGGGATGTAAATATATCATATTCTAGGACATCTATAATGAATATTTATTTTTTATGTGCTCTACAAAACTAGATCCATTTTGATATTCTATTCTTTCAAAAATCTTTTCTTTATTAACAAAAAAATCTTTGTAAGACTTATAATTAAACCCTTTTAAATCTATTTAAGCTTCGCTAACATATTTAGTAAAAAGCATCATTTGTTTGTTATCACATCTATAAATAAATGCTTCATCTATTTTCCATTGTTTTACTTCATTTCTTTATATTTCAAATAATTCTTTCCTTTTCTGATTTTGGTGTTATAGGGCTAAATCTTATTTTCATGCCTGGGGATTTTCTTACATTTTCTTTTTCCCAATCTGCTCTTTTCCAGGCTTCTTCCTTAGCTCTATCAAATATTTTTTTAATACAGAGTAATTATTATGCAGTAATAGCATTAATTCAAGAATCCTTTCTTTTTGTTCTTCTACTTCAAACTTTGACCACCAAGATCTTTTTTCAGCTTCTGTTTTATATCTAAATAAGTCACATAAACCCCTGATAAGATTTTAATTAGGATCCAGTAAGCAAGTAAGTTCTTGGCACTGGTTCACAATAATATTATTTTCAATTATACTAGACTATTTGGATTAAGTTTATGAAACAAATTATTTTTTGAATTCATTAAGAGCAAAAGATACATTATAAATAAATACTTCAGTATCGAATGGGGCATATTCTAATGCATAATCAAGTTTCTTATCGTACTTGCCATCGACTTCATGTTCTTTTGTAATCTCGCCATTTTCACCAATTACCCTTATAAGTCCATTTCCCTTTTGAATTGTTTTAATTGGATCAGTTTTTTGGGAATTTAAATAAAATTGCTCCATAAAATAGAGAGATATGATTTTAAGAGCGAATTATTGATTATTTAACAAAAGTGGTTTTTTTAATAATTACAGTGAATAAAATACATTGTTTTTAATATATCTTTGAATTATAATTAAAGGATCGATATTATTAGTTCATTTAATTCAATTTTTGTTTTTAGTTTAAGTTTATTTACCGTTCAGTCTTTACAACTGGACGGTTTTTTTTAACTATTTACGTTTCCATATTTGAGTACGACCCAAAAGAGAAAAGCCTAAAAATCCACGAACTTTAAGTGTATTACTATCTTGAAATCCAATATAGCAATCGTACACTTTACCTGATTTTGGATCCAGTATGGTACCGTCTTCCCAAGTATCATCTTCAAGTTCTAAATCTTTGATAATTACCATACCCTCTATCGGCTGATTCTTATTCTTCCCTTTACAATTGATACATTTTTTACCCTCATCTTCTGGCAAAAGGAGTTTGGTGATTTTTCCGTACAGTTTACCGTTTTCTTTATAGATAAGTACTTCAGATTTTTTTCTTCCCGTTTCGTCGTCTTGAGTGATCCAGGTTCCTTCTATTGTATTTATTTGAGTTGTAAGACTCATCACAAATGAAATTAAGGTGTTGAGTAAAATCATATGCTTTAAAATTAGTTTTTATAAATTTAAAGAATCTATAAGTATATTCGTGTACATCTTAACATAAATGAACCTTTTGAAAAAATTTAGATTTCTACTGCTTCTAATTCCTTTAACACTATTCATTTCTTTACTGGATAGTGAAATTTTGAAAGGCTTTCTTTCTTCGGGAAAACTATCCGATCACTATAGTTATATAGGACTTTTAGTTGTTGCCGTTATGATCATCATTTATTTTGTTCTTCAGTTTGATAAGAAATCAAACAGCTAGACAAAGACTGTTTTATCTTTGGCTATCTTTGAAAAAAAAACATGCATCATTTAGAAAAATCAGAGCTTGAGAGCTTATCAAAAATTTATCGTCTCAATCTAATCAACAGTATCACAGGATATAAATCTGCACATCTTTTAGGAACGACTTCTACAATAGGAGTAGATAACCTCGCTGTATTTAGCTCTGTAGTTCATCTTGGAAGCAACCCAGCGTTGATAGGCTTTATCCTACGCCCTACCACAGTTCCAAGACATTCACATGCCAATATGAAATCAACTGGAGTATTTACTCTTAATTCAATCTCAAAATCTCAAATTGAAGACGCACATCACACCTCAGCCAAATATCCTGAGGAAATTTCAGAGTTTAACCAAACCAATCTTAGCGCTGAAAAAAAAGAGGGATGGGTTGCTCCCTATGTCAAAGGAGCTTCAATACAGTTGGGATGCAGTTATGTAAACGAATATCTAATTGAAGAAAACGACACCATACTGATCATCGGTCAGATAGAGCACATCTATATTCAAGAAAAACTATTAGGAACTGATGGATGGGTTCAGTTGGACAAGGGAGAAGTAGTCAGTATTAATGGACTAGACGGTTATGCACTACCCACACTATTAGAACGCTTTGAATATGCTAGACCAAAAGAATAATACTCCATTTCCTTCCGAAGGCATTGATGAGGATTGGTTCTCATATGCTACTAACCATAGTGAACAAGTTCCAGAAATTCTGATTGAACTTGAAAAGGAAACACATCAAAAAGTACTTCAGCCAAGAATGATGAGCGGCAGATTGCAGGGGCGGTTTCTAAGTCTTCTATCTCATTTAATAGCACCTAAAACTGTGGTAGAAATTGGAACTTATACGGGCTATGCGACTTTAAGTTTAGCGGAGGGCTTAACTTCGAATGGTACGATACACACCATTGACCACAACGAAGAATTGGCTAGTATACAAAAACGCTATTTTAATAAAAGTCCATTTACCTCAAAAATAAAGACTCATTTGGGAAAAGCGATGGACGTATTACCTCAAATAAAGGGTCCTTATGATTTAGTTTTTATCGATGCAGATAAAGAAAATTACGATGCCTATTTTGAAGAAGTACTTCCTAAAATGCGTAAAGGAGGTTTGATTATCTCTGACAATGTCATCTGGAGCGGAAAGGTGCTTCGGAATGCAGAACCTAACGATCGCGCTACTGCTGCCCTAAAAAAGTACAACGATAAGTTGAAAAGTGATCACAGGGTGCAAACAACTTTGATCCCGCTAAGAGACGGGTTGACACTAAGCAGGGTATTATAAATCTCTGCGGATAGAATCTTCTAGGTCTGTAAAATCTTTTTTGACCTCATCCACCTCTTTTTTAAACTCACTTGCAATTGATTTAGTAGGGTTTTCAATATCTGAATCAACTGTTTTTTGAATCTCACTTTTAATATCATTAGTCGCCTGTCTTACTTGAGTCATTCCTTTTGCTAAAGTTCGGGCGATAGAGGGAATCTTGTCTGCTCCAAAAACGAGCAAGACAATAAAAAACACAAAAACTATTTCAGCTCCACTAATGAATAAAAGCATGTTCTAGATTTTAAGCAAATATAGGAGGTTTCATAAAAAAACGGCTGAAAATCAAAGGAGATTCAACCGTTTTTTTAGGCATTAACCTTTAATTTTTTCTTTGAATTTATCAAAGTCAGAAGGGGTTTCTTTTCTAGGCCAACTGTTGTTGTCTGTATTCACATCAGCGGTTTCATTGTCTGGATCAACTGTTACTCCAACCAACTCTTTGTCTGAAGCAATGATTTTCTTTACGCTAGCATCTTTTTTTCTCCAAAGCTGAACAGGATAGGTTACCCGTTCTTTAGTACCATCTGCATAGGCGTATTCAACAATAAGTGGCATGACCAACCCACCGGGTTTTTCAAATTCCACTTCGTAAAAATAAGCGGGAATCTCACTGCTATTCAATCCTTCTTCTTCTAGATATTCTTGAAGGATTTGCGAATCACCAATAGGGTTGACGCTTGTAGTGTTTGGATCAAAAGACTCGCTCTCTTCATCAATTTTAAAAACCATGTCTGGCAGATCTTCTAAGTCGAATCCGTATTGCTCAAGACGGTCCTTAGCTTTTTGATCAGGGGTATCAGAAAAATAATATTTTTTCAAACCTTTAACTCCGATGTCTACAACATCAGTAGTGTAAAACCACCCCCTCCAAAACCAATCTAAATCAATGGCTGAAGCATCTTCCATAGTTCTAAAAAAGTCTTCGGGAGTGGGATGTTTAAACATCCAGCGTTGCGCATAAGTTTTAAAGGCATGATCAAAAGCCTCTCTACCCATTACTGTTTCTCTTAAAATATTCAGTGCAGTTGCCGGCTTTGCATAGGCGTTGGGTCCGAGTTGATACACGTTTTCAGGGTTGGACATGATCGGTGAAATATATTCTTGATCACCTGCCATATAGGGGACTATTTTTTCAGGCACACCCCTTCTTGACGGATAAGCAGTAAAACCTGGAATGGCTTCAGGATAAGTAGCTCCAAATTCTTGCTCTGTCAAATACTGAACAAAGGTATCCAACCCTTCGTCCATCCATCCCCATTGACGCTCATCAGAATTGACTATCATGGGGAAAAAGTTGTGTCCCACTTCATGTATGATTACACTTATCATTCCAAATTTTGTGCGGTCTGAATAATTTCCATCTTCATCAGGTCGTCCGTAGTTCCAACAGATCATTGGATATTCCATCCCTTG
>CAZOWC010000021.1:0-11303 GCA_964583375.1 uncultured Flavobacteriaceae bacterium | reverse complement strand
TCTTTTTGAAGGAGACACGCTCTTAAATGTCAATAAAAAAAAATGGCAAGGCTTTCGCGGTAATAAGATAGGAATGGTTTTTCAAGAACCTCAATCGAGCCTTAACCCTTCCATGCGTTGCGGAAAACAATTACTGGAAGTATTGCGACAACATACCACCCTTTCAAAGAAAGAACAAATAATAAAAACCATTGAGACCTTGAAAGAGGTTCAACTTCCTGACATTGGTCGGATTTTTAAATCGTATCCACACCAAATCAGTGGTGGACAAAAACAACGGGTTATGATTGCAATGGCCTTGCTTTGCCATCCCAAATTGTTGATTGCAGATGAACCTACAACCGCACTTGATGTAACCGTTCAGAAAGAAATTATTGAACTTTTAAAAGGACTTCAAAAAAAACGAAATATGAGTGTACTTTTTATCTCACATGATTTGGCTCTTGTAAAACAACTTGCTGACCGAGTTGCGGTAATGTATCAAGGAAAAATTATTGAAGAAAATTCTACTCAAAAATTATTTAGTAAACCGGCTGAGCCTTACACCAAAGGACTGCTTTTTGCACGTCCCTCAACAACAAATAGATTGCACCCTTTACCGACGCTTGATGATTACCAAAGTGGTACTTTTAAAGCCCACAGCCAAACTGTAAAGGAACGCTTAGATCACCATAAAAAATTATATTCTCAAACCCCTCTACTCCAAGTTGAAGAAATTGAAAAAGTATATCCAAGTCGATTTAGACTCTTTCAAAAATCAGCTGGTTTCCAAGCATTAGCTCCACTAAATTTTTCTCTTTATCCTCAAGAGACACTCGGCTTAGTTGGTGAATCCGGTTGTGGAAAGTCAACCCTTGCAAGAGCATTGATTTATCTTGATCCGCCTTCCAAAGGAGTGGTTTACTTTAAAGAAAAACCTATCATCCAAGGTGATAAAAAACTGATGCGTAACATCAGACAAAAAATTCAATTTGTTTTTCAAGATCCCTATGCATCATTACACCCTTTGAAAACTATCGGAAGTGCGATCCAAGAGGTATTGTCCTATTATGCTGAAAATACTGATCAAAAACAAATTAAAGACAATGCCATACGTTTACTCACCCAAGTAGGCTTAACTGATGCCTTTTTTAGTCGTTTCCCTCATCAACTTTCAGGGGGACAAAGACAACGTGTAGTGATTGCAAGAGCTCTAGCTTCTAAACCAGAGCTCCTTATCTGCGACGAAAGTGTAGCCGCATTGGATATATCGGTACAGGCGCAAGTGTTGAATTTACTCAATCAACTCAAAAAAGAATTAGGTCTAAGTTATCTGTTTATTTCACACGACTTGGCTGTGGTAAAATACATGTCTGACCGCATCATGGTCATGAAAGACGGTCAACTGGTAGAACTCCAAGAGGCAGATAAACTATATGCCGAACCTCAAAGTCAGTACACTAAAAAGCTGATAGAAGCGATACCAAATTGAGTAAAAGATACGATGCCTATGTTGAAGGATTTGGAATGGCTTCGTGAATCGAATTTATTTCTTCCAGAATTTCATCACTTAGGCTAATGGAAGCTGTACCAATATTTTCTTTGAGCTGATCAAGATTTGTTGCTCCTATGATATTACTCGTCATAAAAGGTCTGTCATTTACAAAAGCTAGCGCAAGCTCAGTTAGGGTTAGGCCATTTTTTCGAGCTAAATCATAATACATTTCCAATGCATTTTTACAAGGATCTGAACTATATCTATCGTAATGGGGAAAAAGAGTAAGTCGTGCTTTCTCAGGTTGCTTTCCTCCTCTGTACTTTCCTGATAATACACCAAAAGCAAGGGGGGAATATGCTAATAGCCCTACCTCTTCACGATGACAAACTTCTGCATTTCCAACTTCAAAAGTTCTATTGAGCAGTGAATAAGGGTTTTGTATGGTACGAACCCGAGGCCGATCAAAATTTGAAGCCCTTAGAAAACCCATAGTACCCCAAGGGGTTTCATTTGATAATCCTATATAACGTATATTCCCTTTTTTTACATGAGTATTTAAAGCATCCAAAACTTCTTCAAAGTTTTCTTCCCACACCTCACCACGTTTATAGTCATAGCCTCTCTTCCCAAAATAGTTTGTAGGTCTTTCTGGCCAATGCAATTGATACAAATCGATATAATCAGTTTGAAGTCGTTTCAGACTGTTTTCAACGGCAGTATCAATAGTTTCTTTAGTATAACTCTTATCCGTCCGAATATGCTGAGTAAAAGCTGCCGGTCCTGCGATTTTGGATGCGAGGATTATCTTATATCTGAGTCCTGATTTTTTGAACCATGTTCCAATAAAACGCTCCGTATCTCCTTGCTCTTCATGTCTTGGAGGAACAGGATACAATTCAGCAGTATCAAAAAAATTAATCCCCTGCTCATGCGCATAATCCATTTGGTCATGGCCTTGTTGTTCAGAGTTTTGTCTGCCCCAAGTCATGGTGCCTAAACATATTTTACTGACTTTTATATGAGTTCCGGGTAATAAATTGTATTCCATTATTTTGATTCTAAAAGTGATGTGATTTCGTCAAGTGAAGGACTTAAAACAACTTCAATTCTTCGATTAGCTGCTCTGCCTTCTGCAGAACTATTCGGAGCAATTGGGACAAATTCACTGCGACCGGCGGCAGTTAAATTTTCAGCTAATATATTGTCATTCTCCAAAAGAATATTGACAACTGCTGTAGCTCTTTTAGTCGATAGGTCCCAATTCGATTCCAATTGTCCTTTGGGTGAAAAAGGAATATTATCTGTATGACCCTCAATTAAGATTGCAATGTCTGGATTCTCTTCCAAGACAGTAGCCAGTTCCTTTAGAGCTTCTTTCCCTTCAGGTTCGATATCCCAACGTCCTGATTTGAACAAGAGTTTATTTTCCATGGATACATAAACCTTTCCATTTCGTTTTTCCACAGTCAATCCTTTTCCTTCAAAATTTAACAATGCATCCGACAGTCTTTCTTTGAGTTCATCTAAGGCTTGTTTTTGATTTTGGATCATTTGTTCCAATTGATCTACACGCTCTGAACGTGACTGCAATTCAGTTTTTCTCAATGCAATTTCTTTCAATAAAGCATTATTTGACTTAATGCTATTTTTAATTTTTTCTTCACTGTTTTCTTTTAAAAGTGTGTATTTCTCTTCCCAATCTTTTAGTTCTTTAAACCCTTTAGCAACACTGTCCCTAGATTTTGAGAGATACATTTCAACTTCCCCAAGCTTACTATTTAGAAGATCCCAGGATTGCTGGAGGGAATCTCGTGATTTTTCATAAGCGTTTCGCTCTGTTTTAACTACCGCATACCTAGCTTCTAAATCATTAAATACTTTGGTAGAAACACAAGCGTTAAAAGCGAAAAAAAGAAAGGCGAAAGTGGCTATTAAAGAATATTTCATGTTTAAAATTTTAGTTCGAGTCCAACGGGACAATGGTCAGAATGTTTGGCTTCAGGTAAAATAAAAGATCGGCTGATATTTTTTTCTAGAGGAGTACTTACAAGGGCGTAATCGATACGCCAACCTTTATTATTATTCCTTGCATTTGCCCGATAGCTCCACCACGAGTACTGATGAGGCTCTGGGTTTAAATATCGAAAGGAATCAATGAAACCCGACTGCATAAAATTGTCCAACCACTCCCTTTCTTGAGGTAAAAATCCCGATACATTTTTATTTCGAACAGGGTCATGGATATCAATGGCTTTATGGCAAATATTATAATCTCCACAAATGATTAGATTTGGATATTCCATTTTGAGTTGGTTTACGTAATCTTGGAATTCATCCATAAATTGAAATTTGTAATCCAATCTTGCTAAATTGGTTCCAGAGGGTAAATACAAACTCATGATGGAAACCTCATCAAAGTCTACTCTAAGAATTCGACCCTCAAAATCCATATGTTCAATTCCACTTCCGTAGCTAATATTCTTTGGCTTTTGCTTTGAGAAAATTGCAACTCCACTGTAGCCTTTTTTTTGTGCTGAAAACCAATAATTGTGATAACCTAAAGCTTCTAAAACAGCTGTATCAACTTGCGATTCTTGTGCTTTGGTCTCTTGGATACAAATAACATCAGCTTGGGTAGCTTTAAGCCAAGAGGCAAATCCTTTTTTTAGGGCAGCACGAATTCCGTTAACGTTGTATGAAAGTAATTTCAATTCTATTTTTTACGAATATAAAAAAACCAAACGGTAAGGAAACTAATTATCAACCCTAGATTTTACTCCTTCTGTAAAAAGTGAAATTAAATCTGTTTCAACAAGGATGTTATTGAAACATGGGATTGTATGGTTGATTTTAAATCTTGGATTGCAACTCGTTTTTGCTCCATAGAATCGCGTTCTCTTAGAGTGACTGTTTGGTCTTCCAAACTTTGATGATCAACAGTAATACAAAAGGGAGTCCCCAAGGCATCTTGTCTTCTATACCGACGTCCAACTGCATCTTTTTCATCGTAAACCGTCTGAAAATCCAACTTTAAATCATCGACTATAGTTCTCGCTAATTCTGGGAGGCCATCTTTTTTAACCAAGGGCAGAACTGCAGCCTTATTGGGTGCAAGAGCGAATGGAAACTTTAAAACTGTTCGGGTTGCTCCTCCGTCTAACACTTCTTCGGTTAGCGAATTCGAAAAAATAGCTAAAAACATTCGGTCCAAACCAATGGAAGTTTCAACTACGTAGGGAGTGAAGTTTTCATTGCGTTCTGGATCGAAATATTGCAATTTCTTACCCGTAAATTTTTCATGACTAGACAAATCAAAATCAGTTCGAGAGTGAATTCCTTCCAGCTCTTTGAATCCAAAAGGAAAACGAAATTCTATATCCGAAGCCGCATCGGCATAATGGGCTAATTTTTCATGGTCGTGAAAACGGTATTTTTCTTCTCCCATTCCCAAAGCCAAATGCCATTTCATTCGATTTTCTTTCCATTGGGCATACCATTCCTTTTGTGTTCCAGGGGGGATAAAAAATTGCATTTCCATCTGCTCAAACTCCCGCATTCTAAAAATAAATTGGCGTGCGACAATTTCATTTCTAAATGCTTTTCCGGTCTGTGCAATTCCAAAAGGCAACTTCATCCTACCTGTTTTTTGCACATTTAAAAAATTGACAAAAATTCCCTGTGCGGTCTCCGGTCTTAAATACAGATCTATTGCTGTATCTGCTGAGGCACCAAGTTTTGTTCCAAACATTAGATTAAACTGTTTCACATCAGTCCATTCTCTAGAGCCAGATTCTGGACATGAAATTTCAAGTTCTTCAATTAATGCTTTAACATCAGCCAGATCCTCTTTTTCAAGCGATTTCCCCAAACGTTTCAAAATGCTTTGCGCTTTTTCTTGATTGGCTAAAACTCTAGGATTAGTTGACCGAAATTGAGCTTCATCAAAACGATCACCAAAGCGTTTTGCTGCTTTTTGTACCTCCTTTTCAACTTTAGCTTCAATTTTCGCAACATAGTCTTCAACCAAAACGTCAGCACGGTATCTTTTCTTGGATGTTTTGTTATCAATTAAAGGGTCATTAAACGCATCAACATGGCCGGAGGCTTTCCAAGTAGTGGGATGCATAAAAATGGCCGCATCAATCCCTACGATATTTTCATTGAGTTGAACCATGGCTTTCCACCAATATTCACGTATGTTGTTTTTTAGCGCTGCTCCATTTTGAGCATAGTCATAAACGGCACTTAATCCGTCATAAATTTCGCTTGAAGGGAAGACAAATCCATACTCTTTTGCATGGGAAATTACTCTCTTGAATTGATCTGTTTGCTGTGTCATGGCGCAAAAATAATTCTTTTTGTTATTTTAAAAGGCTCTTTGTCTTAATCTATGAAAAAAAACAGCAAAGCCATTTTTTAGATACTGTCCTACTTTATTTTCCAACGACATTGTTATGGCTGTCAAATACCATTAGAATTTTATGAAAAATATTTTTACTTGAATTGTCAAATTCAACTGCGCTATACGTTATTTCACCAAACTACTGAAAATCCACTTTTTCAAAAACTTTCAATCCGTTTTTCAACATTAAGTGCCACTAGCTTGTTCTATTTTGAAAAAGACGGTGCCTTAGCACCTTTAATTTATCTTTTTAAATACTTCGGAGTTAAAGAAATTGGATCTTTTTAGGAGAATGGCTAGGAGATCATCTTAAAAAAAAGTAAGATAAAGTAGTTGGACGCCATCTTCCTTATGCCGCTTTATACTGTAAAAAAGAAAAGAGGCTTCAATCAATCAGAGCTTGTCACTAAAGCCCTATCCAAAAACTAAACTACCCTTCCTTTTAGTAAGTCCTTATTCAAGAAAAAAACAACGGCTTTAACACAACTAGGTGAAACTGAGGGTGAGCTAGAAGTTCAAAACGCATTTGAATTAAACTTAAAATATTATGATCAGCCCATGCATCTACTCTTGGTTGACTACGATCTGACCACCGGAGCTACTCTAGCTACCTGTGCTTCAAGCCTTATTAAAAAATTCCAAAATAAAAATCAGCATCGCATTACTTGCTTGTAGGTTGTAAGTAGAATATTGCTTTATTTTGTGGGTATATTCTAGTGATGAGATTAGGCTTAAATATCCTCCTCTTAGGAGGAATCTTATTGACCACTGTACAATGTGCCAAAAGGGCCTCTCCAACAGGAGGTCCCAGAGACTCTTTACCGCCTGTGCTGATCAACGCCTCTCCAAAACTCAATACTGTATTTTTTGACAAAGAAGAATTCAACTTGACATTTGATGAATATGTGATACTTAAAGACATAAGTAAACAGTTGATTATTTCTCCTCCTTTAAGTTCTTCTCAATACAAAGTTTATCCTGTTACATGTGCGTCTAAAAAAGTGACCCTAAAACTACTCGACAGTCTTCTTGATAATACAACGTATACTTTCAACTTTGGAGAGAGTATCACCGATTTTAATGAATCTAATCCTTCCTCTTATTTGACCTATACCCTTTCTACTGGAGCTACTATTGATTCTCTTTTCATCGAGGGAAGGGTAACTGATGGTTTTGAAAGAGAAACAGAGCGTTATATCTCCTTACAACTATACCCCGTTGATAGCATTTATAAGGATTCTGTAATTTTCACTGAAAAACCACTGTATGTGACCAGTACTTTGGACACAACTATTTTCCGTTTTCAAAATCTCAGGGCGGGTAAGTATGCGATTATTGCACTTGAAGATAAAGCTGGAAATTACTTCTTTGATCAAAATATAGACAAAATTGGTTTTATAGATCGTCTTATTGAATTACCTCAAGATTCCATACTCGATTTTAGAATGTTTCAAGAAAAAGCTAACTTTTTTTGGGATAAGCCTTATTTTATTAATGAACACCACATTGCTTTAGCCTATTACGGAGAGCGTGAAGAAGAACCTTATAAAATGGTAAGTCAAGTGCCCGAAAGTTTCGAGTCTTTGGTCACTCAAAATAGAGAGACTGATACTTTAGACTATTGGTTTAAAGGAGCTGAACTAGATTCACTTAAATTTGAGTTCAACATTAAGGATTCATTACAGATTAAAACAGTTTATTTTAAAAATCCCACTCCTGATTCATTAGTTGTGGATAAAAATACTTCTGGTAGTCTTCGGCTTCTAGAAAAATTTGAGCTAAAAACGAATCTTCCCATAACTGAAGTTAATTCTGAGCAGGTAAAAGTTACCAATATCGACACCCTTCCCGTTCCTGCGAGCTTAAAAATTCAAGAAAACTACGATCGTATTACGGTAGATTTTAAGATCATTCCCAATGATCGTTATGAAATCACCCTATTGCCAAATGCCCTTATTGATTTTTGGGGAAACACAAATGATACACTTGTTTACCGAACCTCAACCAAAAAAATTGAAGACTACGGAAACATATTTTTGAGAGTCCAACATCAAAGTCCACATCCTTATATTATTGAATTGTTAAAGGGCGATGAAGTATTTAGAAGGTATGATACGCTATTGGAGGGCGGCAATTACTCGTTCAAATTACTTGACGCAGCTAAGTACAGAATACGTCTGATTGAAGATGCCAATCAAAATAAAAAATGGGATACGGGAAATTACTTAGAAAAAATCCAGCCAGAACAAGTAATTTACTATTGGAAAGAAATAGATGTGAGAGCCAATTGGGATATGAATGAAATCTTTAATACAAGTCAAAATTATCCCGATCTTCCAGAAAGCGCAACCTCTTCCGTTGTGCTTGAAGCTCCAGATAGTCAAGTTCAGCCGTAACCAGTGATTCTATAGCTGAGGGTGCTCCTGAGATGCAAAGTCCTAAGGGATCGTAAACAGCTGTATGCCCAGTATATTCATTTTCTTTTTCGTCTTTACCAATTCGATTCACTCCAACTACATAAGATAAGTTTTCTATTGCCCTGGCCTTCAATAAGATGTCCCAGGCGTTGACTCTAGGCTTGGGCCAGTTAGCAACATAAAGAAGTAAATCGTAGTCTTGAGTATTTCGCGACCATACTGGGAACCTTAAGTCGTAACAGATTCGCAGACAAATCTTCCACCCTTGATAGTCAAAAATACCCTCATTTTCCCCTGCTCGATATACTTTGTGTTCTCCTGCCAATGTAAAAGTGTGTCGCTTGTCGTAATACATCACCTTTTCAGTTGGAGTGACCATTATAAACCGATTGTAAAAATATGCTCCTTCCTGAATCACCAAACTCCCTCCCATAACAGCATTCAATTTTGTTGCCCATGTCTGCATCCATTGCATACTCTGTCCTCCCATTGGCTCGGCCACAGCCTCTGGATTCGTTGTAAATCCAGAACTAAACATTTCTGGCAATAAAACCAGATCTGTAGGATTTGCGATCTTTTTTAATTGCTGATCAATGTAGGCCCTGTTCTCCAATGGAGATTCCCAAAAAAGTGGAATTTGTAAGGCTGTTAAGTGGAGTTTTGATTTCATAGAATATTATATGCTTAGCAAATTGAATATGTATAAATTTATGAGATTTTAAATTTTTACCCGCTATGCGACTAAAAATATTCATCTTAACTTTTTTATTTATACAGCTATCTGACTTTGGCGGTAATTTTATCATAATTATACCTAATGAGGAGATGGTCATCGTTACCGGTTGGCTTAAACCAAGTGAAATTGGAACATTTATAAAGCAAGTACTCAATGCACTACCCTAAAGCACTCATATTTGATATGGATGGTACCCTAGTGGATAATATGGAGTACCACAAACAATCTTGGATTGAACTTTTTAAGTATCACAAATTGGATTTGGATTACACAACCTTTGACAACAAATATCACAAAGGGTCTTTAGTTGAAATCATGGCACGACTCTTTCCACATATAGAAGATAAAAAAGAACTCTTCCGCATAGGAAGTTATAAGGAAGAATTGTACCGAGAATTATATCGCCCTCATGTTAAAGCCATAGACGGTCTGCATCCCTTTTTAAAACTTCAACAAGAGAAAAAAATTCCCATGGGTATTGCAACTATGGGAGATCAACAAAATATTGATTTTATCTTTAAAGCTTTAAAGTTGGAAACCTATTTCCACTCTACTACTGGCGGACATCAAGTAACTAAGGGAAAACCCCATCCAGAAATTTTTTTAACAGCTTCTCAAAAATTGGAAGTGGCTCCTGAAGATTGTTTGGTATTTGAAGATACCCGCTCAGGTGTAATAGCAGCTTGTGCAGCAGGAATGCAAGTTATCGGTCTAACCACCATGTTTGACCAAAAAACTTTGCTGGAATTAGGCTGCGCTCAGGCGGTCGATGACTATAATGAAATCGATAATATTTGAGCTTAACTTAAAAGAAGATTATTAAGTCTAATTTTAGATATAACTTATTGAAGTTAAGGTAATCCAACGACTCTCCTTTAATTTGAGATATAATTTCGGGCTACTCAATTTTAATAATACCTATGCATCTGATGATAAAGAAACGAAAAGAATGTGTTAAAACCGAACCGTTTACGGATTGGTCTATAAGTTTTGAAAGACATTACCCCTTTAAACTCGCATACAGATATTCGCGGTTCATACGAGCGATATTTTCAAGTGATATCCCTTTAGGGCATTCTACTTCACACGCTCCAGTATTGGTGCAATTTCCAAAGCCTTCTTCATCCATTTGATTGACCATATTCAATACGCGGTCGGTGGCTTCGACTTTCCCTTGGGGAAGCAAAGCGTATTGTGAAACTTTTGCCGAGACAAATAGCATGGCAGAAGCGTTTTTACAAGTTGCTACGCAGGCTCCACAACCGATACAAGCAGCAGCGTCAAAAGCTTTATCCGCATCGTGTTTATCAATAGGAATGGCATTGGCGTCCTGAGTGTTTCCAGAGGTATTGACACTTACAAAACCACCAGCCTGTTGAATTCGATCAAAGGAAGAACGATCAACAGTAAGGTCTTTAATGACTGGAAAAGCTTTCGCTCTAAACGGCTCTATGGTAATGGTATCCCCGTCTTTAAATTTTCGCATGTGCAATTGACAGGTAGTAATCAAACGATCAGGTCCATGTGCTTCGCCATTAATAAACATAGAACACATTCCACAAATACCCTCACGGCAGTCGTGGTCAAAAGCTACAGGATTAATTCCTTTTTCGATTAACTCTTCATTTAGCACATCCATCATTTCGAGAAAAGACATGTCAGGTGAAACCTCGCTCATTTGGTAAGTTTCAATTTTTCCTTTTGCGTCTGCATTGGCTTGTCGCCAAACTTTTAGTGTCAGATTCATCATTCTATTTATAAGATCGTGTTTTTACTTCAATTTCTTCATAGTCCAATTGCTCCTTATGCAATTTAGCTTTTGAAGGTTCTCCTTTGTATTCCCAAGCGGAAACAAAGGTAAAGTTTTCATCATCTCTAAGCGCCTCTCCTTCAGTAGTTTGTGACTCTTCTCTAAAGTGTCCACCACAAGATTCGTTGCGTTCTAACGCGTCTTTAGCAAATAATTCACCTAGCTCAAGAAAGTCAGCCACTCTAGCTGCCTTTGCTAGTTCTGGATTGAACTCTGTGGCTGTCCCAGGGACTTTTACATTTTTATAAAATTCTTCTCTTAGAGCTTTTATCTCCGTAATCGCTTCTTTAAGTCGTTTTACATTTCGTGACATCCCACATTTATCCCACATAATTTTACCCAATTTTTTGTGGAAATAATCTACAGTTTGGGTTCCTTGATTTTTTAAAAAAGCATCTAATTGTGCTTTTACTGACTCCTCTGCTTTTTTAAATTCAGGAAGGTCAGTATCAATAGCTCCA
>CAZOWC010000020.1:0-11505 GCA_964583375.1 uncultured Flavobacteriaceae bacterium | reverse complement strand
CGGCTTTACTGGAGGGATGCGAATTTACAATACTCGAGTCAAAAATCAACCTTTTGAAATTGATGTGCACCCTCAATATTCATTCAAAGAGCAATCTTTGGTAGGTTTTTTTAGAACCCGTTATCGATTCATCAATCACAAAAGTAGAAACTACTTAAACCAGGTGTTTTTAACGGGCAAAAGCTACCACTACAATACAAATTTAAGATATACCTCCATTCAGCCTTCTTTTTCCATGTATTTCAGGCCTTATGATTTACGTTCCAATAAACGCCAGCTATTAAATATTTCTTGGTTTAATGTATTTCGCGATAGAGATCCTAATGTCCAAGTATCTCCCGACTACAGCGTACTTAATATACTTCATCGTTACAATAATTCGGATGCCGTAAATGTTTTTGCGACCAATTCAAATGTAGAAGTTTCAAATAAATTTGGAAAAATCTATTTTAGCACTAACTATAGGAAGCTATTTCCAAGTGGACGTCAATTTGCTGTCCGACTCTTTACAGGTAAGTTCCTTTGGAACAACACTGCAGATAAGTTTTTTGATTTTAACCTGAATCGTTCTCCTGATTATTTATTCAGATACGACTATTTGGGAAGATCCGAAGACACCGGTATTTACAGTCAACAGTTTGTGCCTGCTGAGGGAGGATTTAAAGCCTTTTTTGACGAATCTTCTGCAAATGATTATATGGCTTCTATCAATGCTTCTATTGGATTATGGAAATGGATTGAATTTTATGGCGATGTTGGAATTCTCAAAAATCGAGATCGAGCAGCGAAGACCTATTTTGATTCAGGGTTTAAATTCAGTTTAGTCCCTGATTATTTTGAAATATTTTTTCCGCTGTATTCCTCCAATGGATTTGAGCCTAAACAAGCGCGATATGCCACCACTATTCGTTTTATTTTTACTCCCCGACTCAGCACACTCAGCAGTTTGTTTAGCCGTAAATGGTTTTAAAGGACTCGCTCTAACCCTACTTTATAGACCACTTTTTTTTTGTATTTTCGCGACTCCATATGAATTTAGAGAACGAAAGGAATGAGCTTAAAATAAGCTTTAAAGATTTTAAAGAAAGAATCTTAGAGGATTATCGCCTCGCAGTTCTTAGCCGTGAGTGTAGTTTACTAGGCAGACGTGAGGTTTTTTCGGGTAAAGGAAAATTTGGAATATTTGGAGATGGTAAAGAATTGCCCCAATTGGCAATGAATCATTTTTTTCAAAACGGGGATTTTAGGTCCGGATATTACAGAGATCAAACCTTGCTCATGGCACAGGGGCTACTTACCGTTTCTAATGTATTTGCTGCTCTATACGCTCAATTGGACCAATCTATAGAACCCATGTCTGGAGGACGACAAATGGGAGGTCATTTTGCAACACCTTTTAGAAATCATAAAGGCGAATGGCTTGACTTAGTCAACCTAAAAAATCACAGTGGAGACATATCTCCTACTGGCTCTCAGATGCCCAGACTCCTTGGTTTAGCACAGGCATCAAAAGTATATCGCAAGCTCAACACACAAAACAGTAATAAATTCACCAATAATGGAAATGAAATAGCTTGGGGAACCATTGGAAATGCAAGTACAAGCGAGGGAATGTTTTTTGAAACAATCAATGCTGCTGGTGTCCTACAAGTTCCGATGGTTATAAGTATTTGGGATGATGGTTACGGTATATCCGTTTCTAATAAAGACCAGACTACTAAAGAAAGTATTTCAGAGGCTTTAGAGGGCTTTCAAAGAACTGACATCGAAAACGGATTGGAGATTATAAGAGTAAAGGGCTGGGATTACCTTGCACTTATTGAAGCTTATGAAAAAGCGTCTACTTTAGCTCGTATTGAGCATGTTCCGGTGATGGTTCACGTCACTGAACTCACTCAACCCCTCGGTCATTCCTCTTCTGGATCTCACGAACGCTACAAATCAAAAGAACGCTTAGAGTGGGAAAAAGAATACGATTGTAATCTAAAAATGCGAGAGTGGATTCTTAAGGAAGGTTTAGCGAAAGAAGCTGAACTCATTAAAATTGAAGAGGTGGCTTTGAATGAGGTAAGGGCAGCAAAGAGAGCTTCTTGGGAGGCTTATCAAGCCCCTATATTCAAACAAAAGGCAAGACTACTGTCTTATCTGCCAAGCCTCAAAAAGGAAACCCATAATGACCCCAAAATTCAAACTATATTTTCCAAACTGGAACAAGTTCTGGAGCTTGGATTTAAGGACATTATTTCTGCAGCGAGACAAATAAAAATCATTTTAGCTAAACACCCTAATGCAAAACTAAAAGACTTTGAACAATGGCATAAAGCATTGACTGTTGAGATGAAGGATAAAGTGTCATCTCATCTTTACACAGTTTCTAAAGATGAATTAATCAACTTTAAAGCCATTAGGCCTGAATATAAAGAGAATACTGAGATAGTAGATGGACGAATCATCATCAGAGATAATTTTGAGGCTTTGTTAAATAAATACGATTCCTTGCTCTTTTTTGGAGAAGATGTAGGGAAGATTGGTGACGTAAATCACGGATTGGAAGGTTTACAAAACAAATTTGGTGAATTGCGAATTGCTGATACTGGAATACGAGAAACTACTATAGTTGGACAAGGTATAGGTCTGGCGCTAAGAGGATTGCGGCCGATTGCTGAAATTCAATACCTAGACTATATATTATATTGCATCCAAATTTTAAGTGATGACTTAGCAACACTCAATTACCGCACCTTAGGCAAGCAAATTGCACCCTTAATCATCAGAACAAGAGGGCATCGTTTAGAAGGAATCTGGCATTCTGGTTCGCCTATGGGCGGCATGATACATTTGCTTCGCGGAATTCACTTATTGGTGCCTAGAAACATGACACAAGCTGCAGGGTTTTACAATACCTTATTGCAAATCGAACAACCGGCAATTGTTGTTGAATCTTTAAATGGTTATAGCGTTAAAGAAAAACTTCCCTCAAATTTAGGCGAGTTTTCTGTTCCGTTAGGACAAATAGAAATCATGCGATCTGGTGCAGACATTACCGTGGTTTCTTACGGTTCTACCCTTAGAATAGTTGAAGCAACTGCACTAAGACTTACTGAAGTAGGTATTGATATTGAAATTATCGATGTACAGACTCTAATTCCCTTTGACTTAAAAGAAGAAATTAGAGAGAGTATTGCAAAAACCAACCGACTGCTTATTGTAGACGAAGATGTGCCCGGCGGTGCGAGTTCCTATATATTGCAACAACTGATCGAAAAGCAGGTAGCTTTTTCACTATTGGATAGCCCCCCCAAACTACTTTCATCCAAAGCGCACCGACCTGCTTATGGAGGTGACGGAGATTACTTCTCTAAACCCTCTATGGATGACGTGTTTGAAGCTGCTTACAGCATCATGAATGAGTTTGACCCCAGACAATTCCCTTTATAGTCAATTGACTAAAGCGTAAACAATTTTAAAAGCAGTGTTTCTAATATTTCCACTGATCCTGAATTCACGCTGTTAATACCCTTACTTTTTAGATCTGCTTCAAATATACAGCTCATTGCAGTAGTAATTTGACGCATATTAAAACGCTTAGCCGCGGCTTCATATTCTTTTAGAAAATAAGGAGATACACCTATAGCTAAAGCTTTATTTTTAGCGTCTGAGGCTCCTTTTAAAAGGAGTAATTTCTGAAAGTACGAATGCAAGGAAGAAAGGACGAGAACCAAAGGATTTGCTTTAGCATTTCTTGTGAGGTATTGTACTATTTGAAAGGCCAATGTAAAATTTCCCAAGCCTATTGCCTTTTGAAGTTCAAAGCTATTGAAGACTTTACTGACTCCTACATATTTTTCGATAGCATCAACATCCAGTGTTTCACTAGGTTGTGCTAAAAGCTTTAACTTTTTTAGTTCACTTGAAAGTCGCGATAAATTTGCACCAACATAGGCAGAGAGTAATTCTATCGCAGTTGGAGTAAGATCCAATTGCATGGATTTTGCATGATGACTGATCCATTGAGGGATTTGATTGTCATGGAGAGGTTTAACGGTCATAACCTCTCCTGTTTTCTCCACTGTTTTATACAGTTTTTTTCTTTTGTCAAAAGCTTTGTGTATATGACAAAGCACTATTATACTCTGCTGGTTTGGTTTTGCTGCATAGGCCGCTAACTCATCAAAAGCGGCTGGAGTTAGTTGCTGAGCTTCTTTAACTACGACCACATTAAACTTGGACATCATAGGGTAACGCTTGGCGGTTTCAATGATTTCAGAAGCCTGTGATTCTTTTCCAAAAAACAGGTTGTAATCAAAGTCACGACTGGCTTCATCTACTAATTTTGAAGTCAGTGCAGTAAGTACTGAATCAATGTAATACGACTCTGTTCCAGACAGTAAGTAAAATGGAGAAAATTGATCTCTGTCAATTTTTGAAAGTAGCGTAAAGAACGCTTGCATTATAAAAATTTATTGCACTTTTACAGTATGGAAAGACTCAATTTTCCACCCGGTGCGATTCAGCTCAAAAATAAGGAAAATAAACCCTTAGTCTTTGACCAAATTCGTAAAAAATGGCTTCGTTGTACTCCTGAAGAATGGGTACGTGTACATTGCTTAAATTATTTAATTCATACCCTAAACTATCCTGCCTCATGGATCAAAGTAGAGAATGAAGTCATGCTTTACAACACGCGTAAGCGTTTTGATATTTTGGTTGTCAATCCAAACCAAGGAAATTTACTTCTTGTAGAGTGTAAAGCACCCTCAATTAAACTCGACCAGCAGGTCTTTGATCAAATTGCACGTTACAATATAGAAGCCAAGAGTCAATACATGATGCTTACCAATGGTCTGAATCACTATTTTTGCACTATGGATTACACGAATCACCAGTATCACTTTATTAAAGAACTTCCAAATTTCACTTCGGCTCAATGAAAAGCGTGGCTTTAGTCTTATTGAATTACAACGGCTTGGAATTATTAAAAAAGTTCCTCCCTACAGCAATTGAAAACAGCAAGGAAGCAAAGCTTGTTTTAATAGATAACGGCTCAACTGATGACTCTGTAGATTGGGTCTCAAAAAATCATCCTGAGGTTGACTGCATTGAGTTGAATTCTAATCTAGGCTATGCAGGCGGCTATAACGAAGGCTTAAAGAATGTAAAAGCAGATTACTATGCCCTTGTTAATACGGATATCGAGTTGACGGCAGACTGGCTCTCCCCGCTTCTAAAATATTTAGATTTGCATTCAAATACAGTAGTTGTTCAGCCTCATATTTTAGATCATTCTAAGCGCACTCATTTTGAGTATGCTGGCGCAGCTGGAGGCTATATTGATTCTTTAGGAATCCCCTTTTGCAGAGGTAGAATTTTCAACCACTGTGAAGAAGATAAAGGGCAATACAATGAAACTGTTCCAATCTTTTGGGCCAGTGGTGCATGCTTTTTGATACGAAGCAATATTTTTTGGGAGTTTAACGGATTTGACAATCGTTTTTTTGCACACCAAGAGGAAATAGATCTGTGTTGGCGAATTTTCAATCATGGTCATACTATTAAAGCTATTGGAAACTCAAAGGTTTTTCACGTAGGTGGGGCAACCCTACCCCCTTCACCAAAAAAGATCTTTTTAAACCATAGAAATTCATTGCTGATGTGTGCCAAAAACCTTCCTGAAACTCGACTTTACAATACTTTATTTAAAAAACTAGTGTTGGACGGACTGATTGGGGTTGCCTATCTATTTCAATTCAATTTTAGCGCAACTCTTGCAATAATCAAAGCACACTTTGCGTTTTATAAAATGTTTAGGTCCAATAATTTATTACGAAAAAGCTCAAATCACAGCACAAGATATTTTTTACGAAAAAACATTTTTATCGACTATTTTCTGCTGAGAAGGTTAAATTTCAAGGATTTGAACAATAATTATAAATAAAATTCAGTTAATTTGTACAAATTAAAATTAAAACAGAAAATCATTATGAAAAAAGCGATTGCTTTAGTAGTATCAGGAATACTTTTATCTTCTTGTGTATCACAGAAAAAGTTTACTGAACTTGAAGAATTACAACAAAACACTAAAAATTTATTAGACGCTGCGACTGTTAAACTGAATACTTGTAATGAGGAAAAAGAGTCTGCTATTGCCCAACTAGCTACACTAACAGAACAAAATCAGTTTCTGAAAGCTAACAATCAAGATCTGATTAACAATATCGGTAACTTGACAACTCTTTCACAAAAAGGAGCTGAGAATCTTGAAATGTCTTTAGAGAGTATGAAAGAGAAAGACATTCGTATTCAACGTATGCAAGATGCAGTTACTAAAAAAGATTCTGTAACCTTAGCTTTAGTAACTAGCCTTAAAGGTGTGCTAGGGAACATGAGTGACGAGGACATTGAAATCAATGTAGAAAAAGGAGTGGTTTATGTTTCTATTTCTGACAAACTCTTATTTAGAAGTGGTAGTTACACTGTAACTTCTAGAGCAAAAGAAGTTTTAGGTAAGGTTGCTAAAGTTGTTAATGACAAGCCAGATTTAGAATTTATGGTAGAAGGTCATACTGACAATGTACCAATCAAAATTGAAGGTATCGTAGATAATTGGGATCTTTCAGTAAAACGTGCTACTTCTGTTGTCCGTATACTTGAAAATGACTTTGGTGTTGCACCAGCTCGTATGACTGCTGCAGGTAGAAGCTATTATATTCCTATTGCTGACAATGATACAGCTGCTAACCGTGCAAAAAACAGAAGAACTCGAATAGTAGTACTTCCTAAACTAGATCAGTTTTACGATCTAATTGAACAAGGAATGAAAGCTGCTCAATAAAAGAGCCTTTCAGATAATATTAAAAGCTTCCTACGGGGAGCTTTTTTTTTCCATATATTCCATTTATCTAGACTCTAAATGATATTTGAACCCTTATCTTTGACATATGGATATTAAAGATAAGACTACAGCACTAATTGACAGTCTGCCTTCTCATGTTACACTGGTTGCAGTTTCAAAAACTAAATCTTTGGAGGAAATCAGTCAAGCTTACGAGGCTGGTCAGCGTATTTTTGGGGAAAATAAAATCCAGGAAATGGCTTCCAAATGGGAGGAACTCCCGAAGGACATTGCATGGCATATGATTGGTAATGTACAGCGAAACAAGGTGAAGTATATGGCTCATTTTGTGGATCTTATTCACGGAGTTGATAGTATTAAATTACTCAAAGAAATCCAAAAGCAGGCAATGAAGCATGACAGGATTATACGCTGCTTAATTCAAATCCTTTTAGCCGAAGAAGAAACTAAGTTCGGACTGCCTGAAGAAGAATTAGAAGGACTAGTCCAAGCTACTGAGGACTTACCCAACGTCCAAATTGTTGGATTGATGGGAATGGCCACTTTTACTAATAATCAAGAACAAATTACCTCTGAGTTTAACAAGCTTAAAGGCTTATATAATAATTTAAGAAATTCTTCATCGAGCATCAATACCCTTTCCATGGGTATGAGTGGTGATTATTCAGTTGCCATAGAATGTGGATCAAACATGATTCGTGTGGGAAGTAAAATCTTTGGTGAACGAAATTATTGAGTATGTATGCCATACTGGACATTGAAACTACTGGTGGAAAATACGATGAGGAAGGTATTACAGAAATTGCTATTTATAAACATGATGGAGAGAAGATAACAGATCAATTCAGTAGCCTGGTTAATCCACAAATTGAAATCCAACCTTTTGTTCAAAAGTTGACGGGTATTTCTTCAAAAATGCTCAGTAACGCGCCTAAATTTTATGAAATAGCGAAACGGATCATTGAAATTACAGAGGATTGCATAATCGTAGCTCACAACTCAGTATTTGATTACCGTATACTTCAAACTGAATTTAGACGTCTAGGCTATGCCTTTGAGCGCAAATCATTATGTACAGTTGTGCTTTCTAAAATTCTTTTGCCTGAACAACCATCTTACAGTTTAGGAAAATTAGTACGAAATTTAGGCATCCCCTTTTCTGACCAGCATAGGGCCCAAGGTGATGCGAAAGTGACTGTTAAATTATTTGAACTCTTACTTGAAAAAGACCTTAAAAAAAATATATTAAAAACTCAGGTTAGCTCTAAGCACCCAAATAAAGTTCCTCAAAAACACTTAGATGTAATGGATAAACTCCCTACTAAAATGGGAGTATATTATATTTCAAATCATAAGAATGAAATCATCTACATCGGTAAAAGCAATAATATAAAAAAGCGTTTGCTGAATCATTTGACTTCAAAGTCAAAAAAAGCTGAATTAATCCAAAAGCAATTGCACTCAGTGACTTACGCACTCACTGGAGGAGAGCTCGTCACCATGTTAAAAGAACAAAACGAGATAAAGACCAATTCGCCTAAGCTGAATAAAGCCATGAGCTACAGGAGTTTTCCTATAGGTATTCGATTGGATGAAACAGACGATTATCCAAATTTAATTGTTGAGCAATTAAAAAAGGGGCATGTTTATCTAAGTGTCTATAAAAATATGAAAAGTGCAAAGGCAGTAGTCTTTAATTGGATAAATAATTACGGAATTTGCTTTCACAAAACAAGTCTTTCTAATTCATCTGGTCCTTGCTTCCAATACCTACTTAAAAAATGTGATGGAGCCTGTGAAGGATCTGAATCACCTGAATCTTATCGTAAAAAAGTCAATGCACTGGTAGCCACTTTTCACTATCCCTATACAAATTTTTTAATAGTATCAAATGGAAGAAAAACTGGAGAATCTTCTTTTGTTTATATTAAGGATAGAGTTTTTTGTGGATATGGTTACTTCGAACTCAACCATCAAATCAAAGATCACAAGCAAATCATTTCAAGGTTGGTTCCTATGGAGAATAATTCAGATGTAGAAAAATTAATCCGAAGCTTTTTGAGTAGAAAAAGATATAATAAGTTAATACCTTTAAATTATATTAAAGCTTCCTAATCTTTGTCCTTACAATGAAAAGATGGAAACACAGATTGCATGAAATTATATTCGAGGCAGATACCCCTGCAGGTAAGCTTTTCGATATTGTCCTTCTCATCACCATATTGCTTAGTGTTGTATTTGTCGCATTGGAAAGTGTTGCTTCCATTGATGCGAAATACCACACCTATCTGGATTGGGCAGAATGGATTATCACTGTACTTTTTACTTTAGAATATATTTTGAGAATTGTCATTGTTAACAGGTCATGGAAATACATTTTTAGTTTTTACGGCATCATAGATTTACTATCAACTTTACCAAAATACCTTTCTTTTTTTCTAGCTGGAACACACAGCTTGATCGCATTGAAAGCCTTAAGACTATTGAGAGTCTTTAGAATATTAAAACTAACCAAGTATATCAGGGAATCAAGTTTACTGCTTATTGCCTTACGCGCCAGTCGAGCAAAGATTTCTGTTTTTATCTTTGGTGTTTTGATTTTATGTATCATCTTTGGCACATTAATGTACTTAATTGAAGACGATGCCAGTGGTTTCACTAGCATTCCAAGGAGTATTTACTGGTGTATCGTTACCCTAACAACTGTAGGTTATGGAGATATTGCTCCTCAAACACCAATCGGTCAGCTAGTTGCCTCTTTAATTATGATTATGGGGTACGGCATAATAGCAGTGCCCACAGGAATCGTCACTGCAGAAATGTCAAAACAAAAGCCCATCGATACTAATACCCAAGCCTGCCCTCATTGTCTAACCCTATCCCACAAAGAAGGAGCTATTTACTGCCACCATTGTGCAAAACCTTTAAATGATGTCGACTAAAACATTAATATATATCGCTGGACCTACCAGTGTTGGAAAAACTAAAACTGCTCTTGGTCTTGCTAAGGCCTTTGATACTGAAATAATTTCTTGTGATTCAAGACAGTTTTATAAGGAAATGAAGATTGGAACAGCCGTTCCTACTCAAGAAGAATTAGCAGCCGTACCTCATCACTTTATTCAAAGCAAAAGCGTGGAGCAAGTTTATACTGTTGCTGATTTTGAAAATGAAGCGATAGCTACCATAGGGAAGCTATTCGACAATAAAGATACTTTAATCATGGTTGGTGGTTCAGGCATGTATGCTGATGCAATCATGTTCGGCATGGACGAATTTCCAGAAATCCCGGTCGAAGTACGCAATCAAATCCGCTTATTTTACGAAACTCATGGGCTTGAGGGATTACAAGTACTTTTAAGAAAAAAGGACCCGAAATATTACACTCGTGTTGATATCAATAATCCGATGCGCTTATTACGTGCATTAGAAGTCTGTATCGCCTCAGATAAACCCTACTCCTCTTTTTTGAGTCAGGACAGACCTGAGAGGAGCTTTGTGTCAAAAATGATCATTTTACACTGTCCTAGAACAGTTTTATACGACAAGATTAACACGCGTGTCGATCAAATGATCAAAGACGGTTTAGAAGAAGAAGTAAGAGATTTAATTCCATTTAAGGATCAAGCCGCACTTCGGACAGTTGGATATAAAGAACTTTTCCTATATTTTGAAGGAAAGTGTAGTTTAGAAGAAGCAGTACACGAAATTAAAAAGAATACCAGACGTTATGCTAAAAGGCAAATCACGTGGTTTAAAAAATACGATAATGCTCTTTGCTTCCCGGCCAATACAACAATTAACGAAATACATGATTTACTAGTTTAAAGTTCTTTAATTATTAGAGGATAAACAAGTAGTTGCATTAAGTTTAAATAGACTTATACCTTAATTGGCTATCTTTTAAAGACTTTTATGATAAATATTATTCAATTAAAAAGTAAAATTTTGGAGAAGTTTCGCTTTAGAGACCGCTCAAATAATTATCAATATTCGTTTGAATTCGTTTTGGAATGTCATCCAACGAAGTTTTGATAAAGTCTTTTCCAGTAATTTTTTCGTAAAGTTCAATATACCGTTTGGATATAGAAGTTATTCGCTCCTCATCCATTTCAGGTAATTGTTGTCCGTCCAATCCTTGAAAATCTTTGCTGATCAGCCATTGTCTAACAAATTCTTTTGAAAGTTGCTTTTGAGGAAGCCCCTTTTCTTGTCTTTCAACATAGTCGTCTTCATAGAAATAACGAGAAGAATCTGGAGTGTGTATTTCGTCGATTAAAACAATTTCTCCCTCAACTGACCTACCGAATTCGTATTTGGTATCCACCAAAATCAATCCTTGTTTTTTTGCGATTTCTGTTCCGCGCTGAAACAGTGCTCGAGTGTATTTTTCCAGTTGGATATAATCCGATTCGCTTATAATTCCTTGACGAATGATTTCTTTTCTTGAAATATCTTCATCGTGCCCTTCTTCTGCTTTGGTGGCAGGCGTAATGATTGGAGTCTCAAAGCGATCATTTTCTTTCATTCCTTCAGCCATTGGAACACCGCAGAGCATTCTTCCACCAGCTTTATAAGTTCTTGCAGCATGACCCGAGAGATACCCTCTAATGACCATTTCTACCTTAAAGGGCTCACATAGTTTACCCACG
>CAZOWC010000019.1:0-12481 GCA_964583375.1 uncultured Flavobacteriaceae bacterium | reverse complement strand
AGAACCATATTAGAAAATGGAACACTCATATCCACTCCCTTAAAAGGATCATGGAAAAGAATGGGGTCGAAGGTAAAATTCTATTTTACTGATGCCATAAACAATGGTGCAATGAATTTTGTGATGTGGGATGTTGATCTTTTGAAGAAAAAAGCTAATGTTAAATATTTTGAATTGCACGAGGCAGAAAATTAAATCAAAGACATATACTTTTAATCCTGAAGGTCAACGGTTGAAATAACTTTTCTCAAGATAAAATTATATAACCCCCTCCCAAGCGGAGGGTTTTTCTTTTCAACCAATGGATAAAATACAAATCCTCTCTGTTCGATTGATATCATTGGCTTAATATTTAGATTACTGTACAGTGGTTTTAGAGGAGTGTTGTTTGGGGAAAGTTTGTAGTGTTTTGTAAAAAGGTCCATTCTCTATATCTTAGAGGTATTATTAATCATAAATCAATTAAAATGAAAAAACTATTTTTATTTATTACTCTTGTATCTACAGGTTTTTTGCACTCTCAAATGACTTTTCAATTATGGAATTTTAATGCTAAACCTGGAATGGAAAGTGCGATTGCTGACTTAGCAGAAAGTCAATGGGGTGATGCAAAATTTAAGTCTGGAGGAATTCAGATTGAAAGAATTGGTCATGGTGACAATGAATGGTCACATAGGGTAATTCTTTTTGGTGAAATAGGAAAAATAGGAAGAGTTGAAGGAGATGTTGAAAAATACGAATGGGATTTATTTGCTGAACGGCTTAATAATTATGTTGATGAATGGGGCACTTCTTATGCTGGAAGATTTTTGAGTCTTGTCGGAGGAGCATGGAAAGACTTTCCATATGTACAGATTTATGACTTAAAATTAGATGATCCTACAGCATTTAAAAAAGCACATGATAAAATAGTAGCTCAGACATCTAAATCAAGAGGGGACAGACCTGTTGGATTTGGAACATATGACATTGGTGGGGGAAATTCAATTTCACACTGGGTAGCAGTTGGATCAAAAAACTTTGAAGATCTAATGTCACAGAAAGTTGCCAACGATAAGTATGTGAAAGAATGGGCTGAATGGAATAAAAATAACGGAGGCGCAGAATCATCTTCAAATTATACTATACAAGTTTTAGCATCATACCCAAAAAATTAACTTTTCATAAATCAATAAAAACCCTCCCTAGTGGAGGGTTTTTATTTTAAAACCAATTAAGACAATTCAAATACTCTCTAATCCATTGCTAAATCTAATCTGACTTAAGATTTATGAATTATTAACTACTTCAAGCCAGGCTTGAGCCATAAGCTGACTTCCAGCCATGGAGGGGTGAACGCCATCTGGGGCCCAATAGGTTTCTTTAGCCTTTTGTAATCCTTTATCAAAAACACTTTGAAAAGGTACCCATAGGGCATTAAACTCTTTGGCTATTTTATGAGCAGCTTTTTGATATTTTTGAAAGGGAATTACCCAACTCTGTTCTACGGCAGATGTATTGGGAAGAATAAAAGGTTCACAAAGAACAATACGCACACCAGGTAACTCCTTTATAGTTCGTTTAATAAGGGCTCTTAAGTCATTTTCATAAATTTCAACCGTGCCGTTATAACCGTGTTTTACTTTGTGCCAATAGTCGTTTACCCCGATTAATATACTAACCAAATTTGGCTTTAAATCTATTGCATCTACTTGCCAACGATCTTGAAGTTGATACACTTTGTTACCACTAATTCCTCGATTGTAGATGTTAAACGCTTTATCAGGATGCGCATTTAACAAATGGGAAGCTGCTAAAAAAGCATACCCTGCACCAAAGGAATTCGCATTATTTGGAAGCTGATTTGTTTTTTCGCGTCCAGCGTCAGTTATTGAGTCACCTTGAAATAAGATTGTGTCTCCTCTGTTTAGTTTGGTGTTGAGCTCGGAGAAAGTGTCCTTTTGATTTGCTATTGTTATCATAGGCATACTCATTGCCAAGGAGGATTTGGCTATAAATTTTCTTCTATTAAGTTTCATAATTATTTTGATTGATTTTTAAAGTTAGTTTTTTTTGTCAAAAGAAAGATTTCAAAATATGAATTCTCAAAATATCGCTTTACATTAGTTTAAATATTAATCATATAGCAATCACAATGAAAAAAATAACTCTACTTACAGCACTTACTACTTTGATTCTGACCAGTTGTGCTAACCCAACAAAAGACAACTCGAATAGTGAGGTCGCAGCTCTTGAGATTGGATCGGCCAGCATGGATGGAATGGATTCCATGGCTCCTTTAGTTATTGGGGAAATTTCTAATCAACAAATATGGTTAGATTACATTCAGGCACACAATGATAAAAATCTCGAAAAGATAGCAGAGATCAATGCAGAAGATTGGGTTGGATATACTGCTGACGGGAGTGTTGTCAAAGGAAATAAAGCTCATATCGAAGTATTAGATGCGTGGTTTCAATCAGCAAATCCAAAATGGAAAGTAAAATGGATGATTGCCAATGCAGTGACTAATAAGGATGGTGTTGTCGAGCAATGGCTAACTACTGGAAATGACTATACCGATTTAGACGATAATGGTAACGAAATCATGGAACATAACGTACATGATATTCAATTTGTCGATGGAAAGATAAAACAAATAAACGTGTATAAAAGAGCCAAAGCTCAAGAAGATATGGGGTTTTCGTATTAAAATTTTTATAGATTCTCAAGCATATAGCACTCCACTACTCTTGAATCATTGAGTTTTATACTTTACCCTTAAGATACCTGGCTCTTCGCTAATAATGTATTTTATTATACTAAAATTACTTTAAATGTAACTGTTTGACAAAATTATAAATCCAATTTCATTGATTCCAATCAAAAATAATTTTTACATTGAAACTGATAAATAGCAATGTATTTAGACTTTAATTAAAATAAGTAGTCAGGTAAATAGCATAAAATATTCTTAAAGGAGCTCAAAAAAGATTAATCATGAAGAAAAGTCTAATTAGTTTCATAATAAGTTTCACCGCTGTTTTCAATTATTCGGCTTGTAATACCAAAAATGAAATTACGACTAGCCCCAATATACTTTTTATTTTTACCGATGATCAAAGAGCTGATGCGCTGGGTGTAGCTTCAAACCCTTATATCAAAACTCCTCATATTGATGCTCTTGCTAAAAATGGGACTCGCTTTGAAAACTGCTATGTTATGGGCGGACATCACGGTGCTATTTGTGCTCCGAGTCGCGCCATGCTTTTGAGCGGAAAAAGCCTGTTTCATGTATACGACAGATTGGACGGTGTTCAAACGCTTCCTAATTATTTGAGCACCCATGGGTACCAAACCTTTGGTACCGGAAAATGGCACAACGGATTCGCTAGCTTTGAGTCAAATTTCCAAGAGGGAAGTGAAATAATGCTGGGGGGAATGAGCGATCATTTTGAAGTTCCTGTAAGATATATGGACGCCAAGGGTAAATTAGATAGCCTACAAAGCAAAGGGTTTTCAACAGACGTTTTTACCGAAGCAGTGCTTGACTATTTAGATCGTTACAGTAAAAGTAAAAAGGACAATCCCTTTTTTTGCTATATCGCCTATACAGCACCTCATGACCCCAGATCACCTGCACCAGCTTCTGCTGATGCATACGCTGAAGATGAAATCCCAGTGCCAAATAACTTTAAACCACTCCACCCCTTTCGCTTTGATGATTTTAATGTACGGGATGAAACATTAGCAGCCTGGCCAAGAACAACTGAGGTGATTCAATCGTCTCTCGCAGAATATTACGCCTTGATTCAACATATTGACGACCGTGTAGGAGATCTTATTGATCGACTAAAAATGCATAACTTATATAATAATACACTTATAGTTTATGCTGCAGATAATGGGCTTGCATTAGGAAGTCACGGTTTATTAGGTAAACAAAATCTTTATGAGCACAGCACAAAGGTTCCTTTAATTATGAGTGGTCCAGGAATTCCAGAGAAAGAAACATCTAAAGCATTGGTCTATTTATATGATATATTTCCTACACTCGTAGATTATTTAAAAATACCTCAGCCTACTTATCTTGATGGGAAGTCGCTGTTAAATATCATTAATAAAAAGGAAGAAACTGTTCGTACTAGCCTTTATACCGCCTACAGAAATACAGTCAGAGCAGTTAGAGACAAAGAGTGGAAATTGATTCGTTATCCACAAATTGACGAAACCCAGCTATTCAATCTTGATCAAGATCCTCACGAGCTTGTAAATCTTGCATCAGAATCCCTTTATCAAAATAAAGTTACTGAAATGATGGAAAAACTTAAAATGCATCATCAATCGACAGACGACACGCTCAACCTCTCTCCAAAAACGATCAGTTCGAAAGAATATGACTACAGAACTTTAATACAAAAAAGAGATCGTTGGCAACCTGCCTATATCATCAATAAATATTTTCCAAAGGAAGGGGATAAATAATAATTACTCAAACTGTCAATCTCTTCCTGATTGGTAATCCAACTTTAGGCCTATTGACGTTCGTGGTAAAAACCCCTCCCAAGGTTCTTTATCAGAGAAAGATGAAGCGTCAAGATACTTTAAATTTGATTCCTCATCCTTGAGTTTCAAGCCCAAAAAAGCTGAGATAAAGTGCTGATTGATATTATTTATTCGTCTTTGATCCCAAACTGAATCCGCGTAACGCAAGTATTCATCTATATGCAATCCCTCCTGTAAGGCATCTACTGGAGGAGGGTTGGGTGCAATATTGTGCCTCGCATTGATGTAGGTCAATAGATACCGTTCTGTATTTAGAGCCCCTTTATAAATGGCTTTAATTCCTTCTTCATAACCTGAAATATCATCCATACTCCCAGAAATAAAAAAAGTTGGGATTTTTAAACCTAATAAGCCTTGTTTATCCCATACTCCGTTTTCCATTCCCCAGGGTGCCATAGCCACTATTGCTTTGATCCTGCTGTCAAAAGTGGCTTCATATATTGGATTTCCAATCATTCGTTGTTCCAAATCCATTCTTCCTCTTGTAAATCCTTTAAACAGTTGAACGGCTTGAGCACTGTATCCTGCTCCAGCAACATTAAGGGCTCCATATCCTCCCAATGAATAACCAATAATTGCTGTATTGTTGACGTCAACTAGATTAAAAAGAAATGTTCCTGAATCTTTATTCAGCTTATCCATTTCATCCAAAACAAAAAGATCATCTAAAGAGCGATTGAGAAGTGTGCTAATAAATGGACCAGCATCTCTAAATGTAGAGTCTGTGTGGTCTATAGAAACCACTATATAACCTTGAGAAGCGAGTTGTTCTGTCAAATAGGAAAACATCAGCCTTGAACCTGTATACCCATGAGAGGTAATTAACAGTGGATAAGGGTTTTCCGTTTGCTTTATCTGAGCACCTCTTTTAGCCCTTCCTTTAAATTGAAAGGAGATTAAAGGTCTTTTTGGATCATTATGGTTTCCCATCACCTCATCATAAACTTCCTTCTCTTGGTCATCTTCATTAAGTACAGCGGGATACCAAACCTCCACTTTCAGTGGTCTGTCGTAAAAAACATCATTGTCCTGAGTACTATTTAAAATATCTAACTGGTTTGAATTATGAATTAAAAGAGTTCGTACTCCCACTTTATGTACTCCTCTTTTTGACAATAAAGGTGCATCGGGTAATTGATCACCATAAACAAATTCATCCTGTCCTATTTGTGCATAGGAGTTTAAACTCAACAGATAAAAGCAGATTATTAAGAACTTCTGATAATTATTTTTCATATTAAGCTTAGTTTGCATTGATAATTGATTCATACCGATCAATCATTTCTATTAATTTTTGAGGGTTTGACACTGCTAAATTTTGCTGTTGAGCAATATCTTCTTCCAAATTATATAACTGATATTCACTTGCATTTCCTATTTCTATATTCACATTGGGGCTTACTGCAGGTCCAATGTAGGGAGGAATTAAGACCCAATTTTGACTTCTAAAGGCAGTTCTGCTAGTGGCTTCCAAAATTAATTCGCTTCGGCCCTTTCCAGCATTTTGAAATAAGACATTTGATAAGTCAACCCCATCTTTAGAACGTATATCAGATCCTACAATAGCGGCAATAGAATTTAAATAGTCAATCTGTGAAACAATTTGTTCAGAAACTGCCGGTTTTATCTTGCCTTTCCAATAAGTAATAAATGGAACTCGTGTACCTGCTTCAAAAAGACTGTACTTCCCACCTCTTAACTCACCTGCTGGTGTATGATTTCCAAGTTTTTCTAAAGCCTCATCATAATAACCATCGTTTAACACGGGTCCATTATCACTTGAAAGAATGATAATTGTGTTCTCTAATAAATTATTTTCTTCAAGATGGTTATACAATTCTCCTATACACCAATCAGCCTCGACAATAGCATCACCCCTTGCACCCATGCCAGAGGCACCTTCAAATCTTGGATGTGGGGTTCTAGGCACATGGGGTTGCTGAAGGGTATAAAATAAAAAGAAAGGAGACTCTTTCGCTTTATTTATGTATTGTTTCGCTTGATTTAAAAACTCATCTGCCATGTCTATATCACTCCATTTTGCCTGCTCTCCTCCTTTCATAAATCCAATTCTTGGCACTCCATTGACTATAGATCCATTATGTCCATGATGCCACATCATGGAAAGAAGCTCAGGATTATCTTTTCCTGTGGGCTGACCTTCAAAGTTTTTTTCAAAACTAACTTCTATAGGATCCTGTGGATCGAGATTTACCACATTTCCATTTTCCACATAGACAGTGGGAACTCTATCTTGGGTATCGGGCATAATAAAACTATAATCAAATCCGACCTCGTTAGGACCTGGACTAATTTTTTTATTGTAATCAATTTTGAAATCACTCAGACCCAAATGCCACTTCCCGACTATTGCCGTTTGATACCCTTGCGTTTTGAGCATCTTGGGTATTGTCATTTCATCAGTATCTATAATTAAATTTGCACCGGTTAATATTTTAGCGCGTTTATTCCGCCATGGATAAGTTCCAGTCATCAATGCATACCTGCTTGGGCTGCAAGTTGCTGAACTTGAATAGCCGTTCGTACAACGCAATCCGTTATTTGCAAGTTTGTCAATATTAGGTGTATTGAGTTTACCTTGACCATAAGCACTGACATCACCATAACCTAAATCATCTGCGTATATAATAATGATGTTTGGCTTTTGAGTTTGCTGATCAAGCTCACATGAATTCAAACAGCTCAACAAAAAAAGAATTAAAAAACGTTTCATAAGACGAAGTTTATTCTTCTAAGATAAGTGATTCTAATTCTATTCAATTAAGCCATACCAATTTCAATTTGTGTACAGCACAATATATAGAATGTTAATGGGGTTCTAACACACCACAAATTTAAGACACCTGTGACACAAAGAGCAGCTGGAATTAAACCTCCAGCTTGTATGTAGTCTGATTAAATTACAGCGTTACTAGGATCAAAACACTGTTTAATTTCAGTGGTTTTATTGGTTGAAAATAAAAAAAGCCCCTGAATTAGATTTCAGGGACTCTATTAACCATAAACCAATTCATCGAATTGATATACAAAATTAATAATTAAATTTTAAAAATATGTGACCTAGGTCACATATTTTTTTTCTTGATAGGAAAAGTAATCTACTTAATTTTACCTTCGAGTTGAAGTTTTTTTAGGGATCTTGAAATTACTTCCCTCGAGGTTCCTAGGTCTTTTGCTATTTGCTTATGTGTTTTACTGTCAGCTATATTTCCATTTGGAGAAGAGTTCCTTTTTAAATAAGAATACAATCGCTCGTCTATCCTTTTAAAGCTAAGAGCATTGATAGTATCCAACAAGTCCCAATAACGATTTAAAAATAAGTTCAGGATAAGATCATTCCATTCTTTATAATCAGTTTGCCAAGTTCGTACTTCTGAATTCGAAACTTTTAAAATCTGACATTCCGAGTCCGTAATGGCTGATACTTTACTTTTTCTATCTCCAAAACTAGCAATCATAGACATCAAACAAGTTTCACCATCACTAACGTAGTAGAGCAACTGTTCTTTTTTTGTTTCTTTATCTTCAATAAAAACACGAACAGTACCTTTTTTAACAAAGGGAATAAAGTCCATAAAATCACCTACAGATATTATCTTGACGTTTTTAGAGATGTCAACAGTGGTAGAAGAAGCATTAATTTCTTTTATAAGTTTTGGCGGAAGAGAGCTACTAAAAATCATAGTACAGCAAACTTAACTAAAGCTTAAATATTGACAAAAAGAAATTGGCTTAAATGAAAAATGATTGACACTTAAGGTTTAAAAAAATCCTCTTCAGTTATTTGATAATAGTTGCCCATTTTGGAGGCATCAAAGAAAAAATTGAAAGTATGTTTTTCGCCGTAATTGATATTCGTTCGCTCGCGATCTTCATAAAAAAAGTCTCTTGACTTAAATTGTACATAAAGTCGTGTAATTGGAAGTTGCTTAAAAACGTATTGATCGTTATTGCGAATATAGACGTGTCTAAGAAACTTTTTTTCTTGGTCTCTGATCGATACAATAATATCGTGGTCTACTTCATTAATAAGAACTAAGGAGGCATTAGAAACTTCATTAAATACTTCTGGAGGGAAGCGATTTTTAAAAGTTTTGTCTCCTGTTTTTCCTCTCTGAGCAAGAGCAAGAGACGGAATCATAAACAGGCATAGGATTAGATACTTTTTCATGGGTATAGATTTTTTGATTACTTAAACATATTTACTAATTTAAAATGTTTTAATCAAATTTGCTGATATGCCATGCGAGAAAAAATAATGAGAAGAAAAGCTGCTCCAACAAAAATCAAAAAAGCCAAATTCAAACTAAAAAGATGAGCGACATAACCTACAAAAGGAGGCGCCAATAAAACCCCAACAGTAGCATAAGTTCCAACAATTGATATTGCTAAACCAGGAGCGTATTTTTTTGAATGACTTGCTAAACTAAAAGACATTGGAAAAATCGAAGCCACACCCAATCCTGTAATAAAGAAGCCAACCAAAGCTAGGTAAAAGTTTGGGAAAATTATCAATATTAATACTCCAAATACGACTACTGAAGCACTTATTAAAAAGAGTTTTTTCATACCTAATAAATTCGTGAGTACATCAGTAAAAAAACGTAAAATTGTCATGGCTATCATAAAAACTAAATAACTCAGTGTAAAGAGCTCTGCGTTGATAACTTCTCTAAAATAAACACTGCTCCAATCATAAATACCACCTTCGCAAACTGCGGCACAAAAGACCACAAGTCCGGTATAAAAGATGAATTTATCTGGACTTCCTAAACGCAATTTATTCCCGACTGTTTCACGGTCATTTTTCAACAGGTATGAGAAAGCACTAAGGCTTAATATTAACGCAAAAACAACAACAACAGCTAAGTGTACGAACATGGTAATATCGAAGTAAATCATAGTTGTGGCAATTAATATTCCACATAGCCCCCCAAAACTCCAAATACCGTGAAAACTTCCATTTATAGTTCTCCTGTATCGCTTTTGTAGCTGGATTGCCTGGGTATTCATCGAAATGTTAATGGCGCGTAGTCCAAAAGCAAAAAAACAAACTGTGACTGTTAGTAACTGAATATTTGAAGCATAACCAACTCCAAGGAGTGAAAAAATATAAATTAAAAAACCAGAAATCAGTAAATAACGACTATCGTATTTTGAAATAAGCCACCCTGAAATTGGAAGACCTATTAAGGAACATATGGGTAAAATAAACAGAAAACTGCCTAATTCTGCCTCATTCATATCAAAAGTCAACTTGATTGAGGGTATTCTTGATGCCCAAGAAGAAAAACAAAATCCAGATATAAAAAAGAATACACTCAGGGCAAAACGATGATGCTTATTTGTTTTCAATGTTCACATTTGAGTTTGCAAAGATCATTTCATTTTTTCTAAATAAAAAACTCCATTGATATTATTCAAAAAAAAATTACCTTTAATCTTTATCAATGAAAAATCCAACATGAAAAACAAAAAACACGATACTCGAAGATCTTTTATAAAAAAAGGACTTGCTGCCTCTTCAATTATGATAGTTCCACGTCACGTCTTAGGTGGTCCAGGCTATTTAGCACCAAGCGATCAACTGAATTTAGCCGCGATTGGTTCTGGAGGTAAAGGAGCTAGCGATATCAACAACGCCTCTGTGAGAGGAAGAGAACGTGTAGCAGCACTTTGCGATGTGGACTTTTCGGGTAGTGCTTCAAAAACTGTAAAGAGGTTCCCTAAAGCAAAACAATATGCGGATTATAGGGTCATGTTAGATAAAGAGAAAGACATTGATGCCGTTACCATATCTACACCCGATCATGTTCATGGTCCAGCAGCAGTATTTGCAATGGAACGCGGCATACACGTTTATGTTCAAAAACCCATGACTCATAACATTAAAGAGGCTCGAACACTCACTCAGATGGCAAAAGATCAAAAAGTTGTCACCCAAATGGGTAATCAAGGAGGATCGAATCCTTTACTCAATATGGTACAAAATTGGGTTGATACTGACGCCATAGGAGCAGTCTCTGAGGTTAAAATCTGGACAAACAGACCGGTTTGGCCACAAGGAGTTCAAATGCCTGCACCAGATCCAAGTCTAAAACCCGATGCTCTAAATTGGGATTTATGGTTAGGTCCAGCCAAGGAAAAACCTTATACACCTAATATGCACCCTTTCAGTTGGAGAGGTTGGTGGGACTACGGAACAGGAGCTTTAGGTGATGTAGGTTGCCACCTGATAGACATTCCCTTCAGAACCTTAGGATTGAAATACCCTACAGCTGCTGAATGTAGTGTGGGAAGTGTGTTCTCTAGAATGTGGACTGCTGATTACATACCTGAAGGATGCCCACCATCTTCTTTGATCACGATCAATTTTGAAGCAACAGAGAAATCAAAAGAACCAATACAGATGACTTGGAGTGATGGAGGGATTCGACCACCACATCCTGAAATCATTCCTGCAAATAGCGATATTGGTGGAAAAGATAGCGCTAACGGAGTGTTGATCATAGGAGAAAAAGGAATCATCTCAACCAATATCAACGATAGCTCACCATTGATGCCAAAACTTTACCTTAACGATGGTACTACAGACTTTGGACCGGAAACTGAAAAAATGGCAGAGCCTGAATACGGTCACCAACGTAAATGGGTAGATGCCTGTAAAGCTGGATTTAATAGTAAAGAACATCTTGCTCTAACTTCATCTTTCGATTATGCTGGACCTATGACTGAGACCGTTTTAATGGGCAATCTTGCAATTAGAAGCTTTATGCTGAGAAAAGAACTTAGAAATGGTCAAATGGATTATTTCGCTCGTAAAAAACTTCTTTGGGACGGCGAAAACATGAAAATCACCAACTTAGAAGAAGCTAATCAATTTGTGTCTAGAGAATATAGGGAAGGCTTTATAGTTTAAATGTTTTTAAACTTTGTTTTAGTCTGTTCAAAATCAGCAAAATAAATTCAAAAAAAGTCTTGAACCGTTGAATTTAGCTTACTTTTGCCGACAGAATTCAATATATGACAACTTTCAAGTCCCTAGGACTCATTTCGCCACTACTCACGGCGGTTGAAAAACTAGGATTCGAATCCCCTACGGAGGTTCAAGAAAAAGTAATCCCTTTATTACTTCAACACAAAACAGACCTCGTCGCCT
Source organism: uncultured Flavobacteriaceae bacterium (assembly GCA_964583375.1). GTDB lineage: Bacteria > Bacteroidota > Bacteroidia > Flavobacteriales > Flavobacteriaceae > MS024-2A. The sequence goes on along the minus strand of CAZOWC010000019.1, from coordinate 756 downwards.
TGGCACAAACTGGGACAGGTAAAACTGCCGCATTTGGATTTCCCATGCTGCAGCACATTAGGCTTGAAAACAATAAGACTCAAGGACTGATTTTGTCTCCTACTCGAGAACTCTGCTTGCAGATCACCAATGAAATGGTGCAATACAGCAAGGATTTAAAGCAAATCAATATAGTTGCTGTTTACGGAGGTGCCAACATAACTGAACAAGCAAAAAAAATCAAAAGAGGAGCTCATATTGTTGTGGCTACCCCTGGAAGACTAAAGGACATGATCCGCAGAAGATTGGTAGATATTAGCGCGATAAACTTTTGTGTGTTAGACGAGGCCGATGAGATGCTCAATATGGGTTTTTATGAGGATATCAAATCCATTTTAACCCATACCCCAGATTCTAAAAATTCATGGTTGTTTTCAGCAACCATGCCCCCTGAAGTCAACACCATAGCAAAAAAGTTCATGAAATCTCCACAGGAGATTACGGTGGGGACAAAAAATGCTGGGACAAAAAACGTAGACCACCAATATTTTATTGTACCTGGGAGAGAACGCTATACCGCATTAAGAGCTGTAGTGGGAATGAATCCAACTATTTTTGGCTGTGTGTTTTGTAGAACCAAAATTGAAACACAAAGAGTAGCTGAAAAGTTAATACAGGATGGTCATAAAGCTGCAGCAATTCACGGAGATTTAAGTCAAAATCAGCGAGACGCTGTAATGCAATCTTTTAGAAAAAAGAAAATTCAATTACTAATTG
>CAZOWC010000018.1:0-13205 GCA_964583375.1 uncultured Flavobacteriaceae bacterium | reverse complement strand
TCCAAAAGCCTCTTTTCACAGTGGAAAAAAACCTTGGGAAGTTCCTTGTGATCTTGCCTTACCCTGTGCAACTCAAAATGAATTAGACGGCAAAGATGCCGAACTATTAGTCAAAAATGGTTGCCTCTGTGTGGGTGAAGGAGCAAACATGCCCAGCACTCCGGAAGCCATAGCACTATTTGCAAAAAACAAAGTGCTCTTCGCTCCCGGAAAAGCTTCAAATGCAGGGGGAGTGGCTGTTTCAGGGCTTGAAATGGCACAAAACTCGCTTCGATACAGCTGGTCTAGAGAAGAAGTAGACCAACGCTTGCAAACCATTATGAAAGACATTCACCAATCGTGCATAAAGTTTGGTAAAGAAAAAGACCATGTGAATTATGTAAAAGGAGCAAATATTGCTGGTTTTGTCAAAATTGCAGACGCCATGCTCGCACAGGGAGTAGTTTAAAAAGGTGATCTTAAATGAAAGATACAGTACAAGCCATAGCTTTAGGCTCAGTTCGTTACGGAGACACCAGTCTTATCGCAGCCTGCTATACCAGACAGTACGGTCTTCAATCTTATATGCTAAAAGGCATACTTAGTGCCAAAAGAAATAAAAAGCTGTCAAAATCTTTTTTTGAACCTTTATCTCTTTTAGAATTTGAAGCCAAAAGAAATCAAGATCATAAATTAGGCTACCTACAACAAGTCCACTTGTTGTATCCATACAGCACCATTCCCTTCGATTTAAGGAAGAAAGCTGTAGTCTTTTTTTTAGCCGAAATTATTCACCAAGTGTTAAAAGAAGAGCAACAAGAAGCCAATACTAGTCTGTTTGATTTTATTCAAAAACGCATGCTGTGGCTGGATGAAAATGATTCGATAGGACTGTTTCATCTGAAAACTATACTTGATTTAACTTTATTTATGGGTTTTGAGCCCAATATGTCAGACCGAGATGCCCCCTTTTTTGATCTTGAATCTGGCTGTATGTGTAGATATAAACCGAAAGCCAATTTTATAGAAGGTAGACTAAAAAATTTATGGGTTGGAATTTTAGGCATGAAATTTGACTTGATCTTAGAAATTAAAGTTTCAAAAGAAGAAAAGGCTGCGTTATTAGATTACGCAATAAAATATTTCAAACTACATTTACAACAATTCAAATCACCTAAATCCAAAGAGATATTGAATGAACTATTTAAAGTTTCATAGCATTATCATTTTACTGCTTGGTCCTGTCTGGCTTATGAGTCAGGAAGCTTTAGTCCTAGACGGCATCTCTGGATTTCCTCTTGAGGGTGTAGCCTTATTCAACATTGATAAAACTAAAGCCATCGTTACAAATCAAGAGGGTAAAGCCCCGCTTGAACTGTTTTCAGAAAAGGAGACCATAACAGTTCAATTCTACGGTTTTGAAACTATAGAAATTAATTTAAGTGCAGAGGAATTCAAAAATGGGGTAACCTTGATGCTGGAACCCAAAGACCAAGCGCTTGATGAAGTGATCCTCTCTGTTGCACGAAATGCGACTACCCGAAAGCAAATTGCAGAGAAAGTAACCGTAATTAATGCGAAAACAATTGAACTTCAACGCCCTGCTACAGGTGCAGAATTAGTCGGTCTAAGTCCAGGTGTACGAATTCAAAAGTCACAGGGTGGAGGAGGAAGCCCTGTCATTAGAGGATTTGAAGCCAATAGAATCTTGATGGTAGTAGACGGTGTTCGGATGAACAACGCTATCTACAGAAGTGGGCATTTACAAAACGCCATAACCATAAATCCCAATATCATCGAACGGGTAGAAGTCGTCTATGGATCATCCTCAATAGGATATGGTTCTGATGCTCTAGGTGGGGTCATTCATTACTATACCAAAAGCCCACTGATCAATAGTGAGCAGAAAACATCATCTTCCTCCTTCTCAAGCGACTTTTCATCAGCAAGCAATGCCACTGTCAATTCATTTTCTACAGAAATGAGTTTTAAAAAATGGGCGAGCTTAACCAGCGTAAGCTATTCTAATTTTGGAGACATTCGTATTGGGAAGAACAGAATACACGGCTATTCAATCTGGGGACTTACTCCATTTTACTCAGATAATTCAAGAACGAATTTCAACCCAAAGCAGTTAGAGAACGAAAACCCTTTAATTCAAAAAAATACGGGTTATAATCAACTAGATCTATTCCAAAAGTTTTTAATTCAGCTAAATAATGAAAACCAATTGGTGCTAAACTTTCAGTACTCTGGCTCTTCAGACATCTCGCGTTACGACAAGTTAGTTGAGGAGCGAAATGGGAGTCTCCGTTATGCTGAATGGTACTATGGTCCACAAAAAAGACTCTTAATAGCACCTCAGCTCAAACTCTTCCCACAAAAAAAGTTTTTAAACTCTGGTAAGATTACATTTGCTTATCAAGCCTTAGAAGAATCCCGAAACAGTAGGTCTTTTGGGAGTTTAACACGTAAAATACAAAAGGAAAGGGTAGCTATTTGGAGTCTAAATGGAGATTTTGAATTCAGTCTTACCGATCAACATTCGTTTTCTTATGGTTTTGAGGGAACTTACAATAAAGTAAAGTCTTTCGCTTTTGGAAAAGATCTCATTGTCCAACAAAATAACATTACGGGGCTCTCTCCTTCGTCTCCTTTTCCTACACGTTACCCCAGTAAGGGGAGTTCTTACGACAGCTTTGCTGGTTTTATAAACTGGATTTGGGATTTCAACAAAAAATTAACACTGAATTTGGGACTGCGTTTTACCAACACAAATCTAGAGGCAATGTGGAAAGAATATTACAATATCAATGCACTGCTTGAAATTGTAAATTTAGATGCGACTGCAATTACCCAAACATTAGCATTGACATTTCGCCCCTCTGAAAAAATACAGTGGAATGCCATTATTTCAAATGGATTTCGAAATCCAAATATTGACGATGTAGGAAAAATAAGAGAAAGTAACGGCATATTAGTGGTGCCAAATCCCTATTTATTTCCAGAATACGCCTACAACTTTGAATTAGGGCTCAGCAAATATTTCAATCAATCCAAAAATTATATTTCAATCAGAGGATTCACCACTTTAATTTCAAGACATATTGGTCGGAGCAACTATATTATTTTTGCAGATACTTCCACTCCTGACAATAACACCATTTTATACAATGGAGAGGAAGTTCAAACCATTGCGAATAATAATTTGGGTAATCGATACCTATACGGTGCATCCATAGACGGTAATTTCTCTATCAGCAATCCACTTTCTCTTCGTGGGAGCTTAGATCTTATCAAAGCGGCCAAAAGTCAAAAATACGGTCCTTTACCCTCCATCTCCCCAACCTTTGGTCGTTTGTTTTTACAATACCAAAAAAAGGATTGGTTGAGTCATCTCAGTTATGAATTTAGTGGTAAAAAAGACCCTAATGATTACAGCTTAGGGGGAGAAGACGGTTTAGAAGAAACCCCATTAATTAGTGAAACTCCCGAAGTTTTTGCAGGTTCACCAGCTTGGAATGAACTTTCGTGGTTAGCTCAATACCAATGGAGGGAAAACACTGTTTTTAGAGTTGCTTTAGATAATATTTTTGATGTACACTACCGACCTTTTGCTTCTGGAATATCTGCACCTGGAAGAAATTTAAAATTAGGCGTAAATTACAGCTTTTGATAAGACCTAAAAAAGCACTTTCACATTCATTTTTCATTGCGCTATTTCCTTGAAATTAATTACTTTCGTACATTAAGTCTACTAATAACAGCCCAAGGCTGAAGTTAAGTAATGCAAAAACTTTTAAAAAATCTGGAAAGGTGAAATTTAAAGAATATACACAGCTGAATTTACCCAAGGTTGCAGAAGAAATTCTAGAACAATGGAAAACAGACAAAACCTTTTCTAAAAGCATTACTAATAGAGATGGACAAACACCTTTTGTTTTTTACGAGGGGCCCCCATCAGCCAACGGTATGCCGGGTATTCATCATGTGATGGCGAGGGCTATCAAAGATATTTTTTGCCGCTATAAAACACAAAAAGGGTATAAAGTAGATCGAAAAGCAGGTTGGGATACTCATGGTCTTCCTGTAGAACTTGGTGTGGAAAAAGAATTGGGTATCACAAAGGACGATATTGGAAAAACCATCAGTATTGAAGACTATAACAATGCTTGTAAAAAAGCAGTAATGCGGTATACCAATGTATGGGATAACCTCACTGAACGCATCGGATATTGGGTTGATATGGACGATCCCTATGTCACCTATACCTCCAAATATATGGAAACGGTTTGGTGGCTCATTAAACAGATTTACGAAAAAAAGCTGCTTTACAAAGGCTATACTATTCAGCCTTACTCTCCCATGGCGGGAACTGGTTTAAGCTCACACGAGCTGAACCAACCTGGCACCTATCAGGATGTCACAGATACAACAGTTACTGCTCAATTCAAAGCTGTTGAATTAAGTCTTCCAAAGCAGTTAAAAAGCAATGTTCCTCTTTACTTTTTAGCTTGGACAACTACCCCTTGGACTTTGCCTTCAAATACTGCCTTAACTGTAGGAGAAAAAATTGACTATGTCGTAGTAACTACCTTCAATCAATATACGCACAAAGCGATTCGTATAATCCTAGCCAAAGAATTAATCCCTAAACAATTCGGGAAAAAATATATCCCTCAAAAAGATCTAAGCAACTATAAAGCAGGCGATAAGCACATTCCTTACCTCATCGAAAACAGTCTGAAAGGAAACGATTTAATCGGCATTCGCTACGAACAGCTTTGGTCCGAAGCACCACTGCCATTGACAAATCCTGAAAACGCATTTCGCGTGATTGCTGGTGATTTTGTAACTACAGAAGACGGAACAGGTATCGTTCACACTGCTCCTACTTTTGGTGCAGACGATGCTAAAGTTGCCAAAGAAGCATGCCCACAAGTTCCGCCTCTTTTAATTAGAGATGAAAATGGAAATTCAGTTCCACTAGTGGATTTACAAGGTCGTTTTAGAAAAGAAGTGGGCCATTTAGGAGGTCAATTTGTAAAAAACGAATACTACCCAGAAGGAGAAGCGCCAGAACGCTCAACTGATGTGGATATCGCAATCCAACTCAAGGAAGAAAACAAGGCATTTAAAGTAGAAAAATACGTCCACTCTTATCCCAATTGTTGGAGAACAGATAAACCCATACTCTATTACCCATTGGATTCATGGTTTATCAAAGTGACGGAGGTCAGGGATCAAATGGCCTCACTCAACAATGAAATAAACTGGAAGCCTAAAGCTACTGGTGAAAAACGTTTTGGAAATTGGCTGGCAAATGCCAACGACTGGAACCTCTCACGGTCTCGCTTCTGGGGGATACCTTTACCCATTTGGAGAACAGAAGACGGAAAGGAAACTCGAGTAATCGGTTCAATAGAAGAACTGAAAGCAGCTGTGCAAGAGTCGGTTGCTATAGGTTTTATGAAAGTCAATCCTTTGGATGGCTTTGTGCCAAATGATTTTTCTGATCCCAATTACGATCAAATTGACTTACACAAACACAGTGTTGATGATATAATCCTTTGTAGTGAAAATGGTAAACCCATGAATAGAGAAGCTGATTTAATCGATGTTTGGTTTGACTCTGGATCCATGCCTTATGCCCAATGGCATTATCCTTTTGAAAATAATGACCTTATCGACCAGGCGAAGTGCTTCCCTGCAGACTATATTGCTGAAGGAGTGGATCAAACTCGTGGATGGTTTTACACCCTCCACGCTATAGCTACTTTGGTTTTTGGACAAAAAGCCTATAAAAATGTTGTTTCAAATGGTTTAGTCCTCGATAAAAAAGGGCAAAAAATGTCAAAAAGACTGGACAATGCCGTAGATCCTTTCGAAACGTTAGATCAGTATGGTCCTGATACTACGCGATGGTATATGATTTCTAACGCCAACCCTTGGGATAATTTGAAATTTGATTTAGAGCGAATCGCCGAAGTACAACGCAAATTTTTTGGAACCTTACACAATACCTATTCTTTCTTTAGCCTTTATGCGAATATTGACGGCTTTATTCCAGAAAGGGAAACTGCCATTGCTTTAAAAAAAAGAGCCGAATTAGATCAGTGGATACTTTCAGAATTACATTCACTCATACGAGAAGTAGATGCTGCTTATGAAGATTATGAACCCACTAAAGCTAGTCGAGCTATATCGGATTTTGTTCAGGAAAAACTGAGTAACTGGTATGTCCGACTTTGCAGAAGACGCTTTTGGAAAGGAGATTACGGTGAGGATAAAATTGCAGCTTATCAAACTTTACATGAATGTTTGGTAACTGTATGTCAACTTGCTGCTCCAGTAGCTCCCTTTTATATGGATCACCTTTATCAGGATTTGAAGTTAAATACTGTTTCGGTTCATCTGAGCGATTTTCCTCAGTTTAAAGAAGAGTTTGTTCAGTCTGAATTGGAAGAACAAATCAATACTGCGCGTTCACTCACCTCATTGGCCTTGTCATTGCGTAAAAAGGAACAAATCAAAGTAAGACAGCCTCTGCAAAAAATGATTGTGCCCGTAAAAAATTCGGCAGAACGCAAACGTATTAAAAATATCAGTCAGCAACTTAAAGGAGAGATCAACATTAAGGAAGTTGAATTGTTAGACGATGAAAACAGTTTACTTGTCAAAGAAATAAAGCCTAATTTTAAGACGCTAGGCCCTCGCTTTGGTAAAGACCTCAGGTCCATAACTCAAGCCATTCAAAATTTGAGTCCAAAACAAATCCAACAGTTGGAGGATGAAAAAAGTATTGTACTTCGAATCAACGGAAAATCAATCCAATTAGAATTTACTGATATTGAAGTCTATTTTAAAGACATCGAAGGTTGGCAAGTTGCCCAAAGCAATGGCCTTACTGTTGCCTTGGACATGAAATTGACTCCTGAGCTGGTCAAAGAAGGTCTTGCAAGGGAATTGGTCAATCGGATTCAAAACCACCGTAAAGACAGCGGTTTTGAGGTTACTGATAAAATTGAGATTTACTTAAAAGAAGAAGCCCAACTCCAAGCTGTGGTTGCAGAAAATAAAAGTTATATATTGTCTGAAACTTTAGCGACTGCTTTAACGTTTAAAGCGACTGTTGAGCAGGGGATTCCTCTCGAATTTGATACCATAAAAACAACCATTCAAATAAAAAAACTAAAGTCATGAGCAATAAAACAAGATACACCGATGCTGAATTGAAAGAGTTTAGAACTTTAATTGAAAAAAAAATTGAAAAAGCAAAAGCAGATCTTCAGCTTTTGAAAAGTGCTTACATGAACGACGGAAACAACGGTACTGAGGATACCGCTCCAACATTCAAGGCATTTGAAGAAGGCTCTGAAACCATGTCTAAAGAAGCAAATACACAGCTTGCTATTCGGCAGGAAAAATTCATTCGCGATTTAAAAAATGCCCTTATCCGAATTGAAAATAAAACTTATGGTGTTTGCCGTGTTACTGGCAAATTAATCAACAAAAAGCGCTTGTATTTAGTCCCTCATGCTACCTTGAGTATAGAGGCGAAAAACATGCAAAAATAGCAGTCCAACATTCTGAAAACAAAAAAAACATACTTTACTATTGCTTGGGCGATAGCTGTTGTAAGTCTGGTTTTAATATTGGATCAAACAAGTAAGTTTTATATTAAACTAAATTATCCGCTGTCTGGTTATGGTGTCCCAGCTATCTTAGATTGGGGAGTTTTTAAAATCCTTTTTGTTGAAAATAGTGGTATGGCGATGGGAACTAAACTCAACGATTTTATTCCATTCATCACTGAAAAAAAAGCAAAACTAGTTCTAACCTTATTAAGAATTATCGCCATTTTTGGGTTGGGGTATTGGTTGTGGGACTCCGTCAGAAAACGAGCACACATACTCCTAAAGTTGGCTTTAGCGCTCATATTTGCTGGAGCATTAGGTAATATCATTGATTCTGTTTTTTACGGACTTATTTTTTCAGACAGCCATAACAATGTCGCTTCTCTTCTCCCGGAGCAGGGTTATGCTCCGTTATTTTATGGACGGGTTGTAGATATGCTGCAGTTTCCCCTTGTCGAATGGGATTGGCCAGATTGGATGCCTTGGATCGGAGGTCAACACTTTTTGTTCTTTCAATACATCTTCAATATAGCCGACACTGCTATCAGCACAGGGGTGGGAATTTTAATTGTATTTAACAAAAGGATTTTCGCTAAAACGGAAAGCTAAAAGCTATAGATTTTATCTGGGCAAACACAGTAATTCAAAGCAATATCCCCCTTATAAATATCCGTAATGGCTTCAATCGGATCAAAAAAAGAGAGTCCTATTTTAACCACCTCTGGTTTACATTGACTTAGAAAACGGTCGTAATATCCCTGACCGTAACCTACCCTATGACCTTTGAGATCAAAAATCAATAATGGAATAAAAACAACCTCTAAAAGTTTGGGATCAAATACAATTCCATCAACTGGTTCGGGTATTTGCCATTTGTTACTGACAATACGAGTGCTGTCTTTGAGTAAGATGTGTTCCAATGCTGTTTTCCCTTTAAGCCTAGGCAAGACAACCTCTTTATCCCTACCCTGCAATAGGGTAAGCACTAGAGAAGTATCCACTTCTGCTTTTGATTCTATTGGTAAAAATAGATGAAAATATTGCTGTTCCCAGATGGGTAAACCCAAGCACCGATTGGCAATAGCAAAACTTTGTTTTTCATGAGTTTCCTCGAGAAGGTCCCTTCTTTTTTTCAGATAAAAGGCTCTAAGCGCTGACTTGGTTTGCCTCATTTTCATTAAATCCTTCAGACATTTATTCAATGCCAAAGAAAATCAATATTTTCGTTTTGTGAAATCAAAACAGCTTGAAATTCAATTAAAAAGTCTTCCCGAGGTGTCGGGTGTATATCAGTATTTCGATAAGCAGGATAAGATCATTTATATTGGAAAAGCTAAAAATCTCAAAAAAAGAGTCAATTCGTATTTTACAAAAAATCACGACAATCGTAAAACAGCACTCTTAGTTAAAAATATTGTTCGTTTAGAGCATATTGTTGTTTCCTCCGAGATGGATGCCCTGCTTTTAGAAAATAATCTGATAAAAAAATACAAACCCCGATACAATATCCTGCTAAAAGACGACAAAACCTATCCGTGGATCTGTATCAAAAAAGAGCCTTTTCCAAGGGTGTTTTTTACTCGAAGACTCATTAAAGACGGATCGGAGTACTTTGGACCTTTTACTAGCGTAAAGACCATTCGTACGCTTTTGGATTTAATCCGAAGTTTATATCCATTACGAACTTGTAAATACGATTTGAGCAAAGAAAAAATCGAGGCTGAAAAATACAAAGTTTGCTTGGAATTTCACATTGGAAACTGCCTAGCTCCCTGCGTAGGCAGGGTAACTCTAGCAAAATACGGCTCAAATATTGATGCCATAAGAGAGATTATCAAAGGTAATTTTAAATCCGCTCTTAAAGATCTGCGTTTGGAAATGAACAGCTATGCAGAAGCGATGGAGTTTGAAAAAGCCCAATGGATTAAAGAAAAGATTGTAAATCTCGAAAACTATCAAGCCAAATCAACAGTTGTCAATCCGAAAATTAGCCATGTAGATGTATTTTCGGTAATCTCAGACGAGAGTTACGGGTATATCAATTACATACAAGTTTCCTTTGGAGCCATTGTACTTTCACATACTCTAGAAATCAAGAAAAAAATGGATGAATCAGACACCACGTTACTGCAGTTGGGCATCGTTGAGCTCAGACAGTTGTTTTCAAGCACCTCAAAAACAGTTTTTCTGTCAGAGAAAGTCTCTTTGGGCGAAACACTAAAGGTAGAAGTTCCCCAACAAGGAGATAAGCGGAAACTGGTAGAAATGTCGCTCCGCAATGCAAAATATTTTAGAATGGAACGCTTTAAACAAATCAAAATTGTAGATCCCGATAGACACGTAAAGCGTATCATGGAGCAAATGAAAAAAGACTTGAGGCTTCCAAAAGCTCCGTACCATATTGAATGCTTTGACAACTCTAACATTCAAGGCTCAAATCCAGTAGCTGCTTGTGTGGTCTTTAGAGACGGAAAGCCCTTTAAGAAGGATTACCGCCATTATAATATTAAAACGGTAAGTGGTCCGGACGACTTTGCCTCCATGGAAGAAGTGGTTTACAGACGGTATAAACGATTATTAGAAGAAGAGGCTTTTTTACCTCAACTTATAGTTATAGACGGGGGCAAGGGACAACTTTCATCTGCAGTAAAAAGTTTGGATTTACTTGATTTAAGGGGTAAAATCTCAATTTTAGGTATCGCCAAAAGACTGGAGGAAATCTATTTCCCAGGAGATTCAATACCCTTGTATTTGGATAAAAAATCAGAAACACTTAAAATCCTCCAACGCGCTCGAGATGAAGCCCACCGTTTTGGAATTACCTTTCATCGAAATAAGAGAAGTCGATCCAGTCTAGGCTCTGAATTAGATCAAATCCCAGGAGTAGGACCTGCTACACGTGAACAACTACTACGTCATTTTAAATCAGTCAAACGCATCAAAGATGGGACACAGAAAGAAATAATTGCTCTTCTTGGTCCTCAGAAAGGCAAGAAGATTTTTAAAGCTCTACACCCTTGATTTTTAACATTATTTAGAAGAGTTTCTTCAACATCATCTTTTCTGATTTCTTACCTTTGCCACATGGCAAAACGTATCTTATTTGTACTACTTTTTAGCTTGTACGCAGGAGTCTCTCAAAGCTTCCCTATAGCTTCTTTAGTCCATGTAGAATCATTTAAAGAAGGAGAATGGTTTCAACTCAGACTCCACTACGGCCCTTTTAATGCAAGTTATGCAAGCTTTACTCTGGAGCGCGATACTCTAGGAACAAAACCCGTCTTTCACGCTAAAGGATTTGGTGAAACTACTGGTCTTGCCCGGTGGTTTTTTAAAGTTGAAGATTATTACGAAAGCTATTTTGATGAAAAAACTGGTGCTCCCTATAAGTTTATTCGAAACATAAACGAAGGTGGCTATACAAAAAATATTGAAATTGATTTTGACCACAAACTCAATACCGCCAAAGTGCTCGATAAAAAAAAGCAAAAAACCAATGAGTATGAAATAGAACCAAATGTTCACGATCTAGTTTCTTGTTTTTATTATCTGAGGAATAATTACCCTGAAGAAGGGCTGCCGGTTAATGATACTTTTGATATTAACATGTTTTTTGATAATGAAAATTATGTTTTCAAATTGAAATATTTGGGGAAAGAAACTATAGAAAGTAAATTTGGTGATGTAAAATGCTTAAAATTTCGTCCAATGGTTCAATCGGGAAGAGTCTTTAAAGAACAAGAGAGTCTTACCCTTTGGGTTTCTGACGATAAAAACAGATTACCCATCCGGCTGCAGGCAGACATTTTAGTCGGTTCAATCAAGGCGGATATTGAAAACTTTAAAAATCTAAAACATCCATTTAAAATTATCGTAGACTAAATTTTTTTCTTTTAAAATTATCCATGAATTCATTCAATATCTTGTTGAAAACCCCGAGAGCCATCAATTGCTTATTGGTCTTGTTAACTTTCATTGCTTTGGGATGTAAAGAAGTTGAGAAGGATAAGGTTTTTGTCACTAAAGAAATTAAAAAGGAACCAGCACCGGATTTCTATTTTGGAATAGATCGAAACAATTACTCAGTAAAAGAATTTAAGATTAAAAGAGGGGATACCTTTGGGAAAATTTTAGAAAGCAACGGTATTGACTATCCTGAAGTCTATGCTGTACTTCAAGCCATAAAGGGTAAAGTAAATATTCGTAAACTTACACTTGGAAAGCCCTACACACTTTTTTTTAGTAAAGACTCTATTCCCTCTCCGGAGTATTTTGTCTACCACCCATATGTTTCAACCTACAAAAAAATCCACCTCAGAGACAGTCTATTTGGTGAGGAAGTGGTCAAACCCTTTCGAACTGTTGAGCTTGAAGCAGCTGGAATTATCGAAAGTTCACTTTATGAAACCATGCAAAACAGTGGAATAAATGAAGCACTGACCTACTACCTTTCCGATATTTACGCATGGACAATTGATTTTTTTAGATTACAAAAAGGAGATCGATTTAAAATTATTTACAATGAAAAATTTATCGATGACAGTATTTCTATCGGAATAGAAAGAATCAAAGCAGCCTATTTTGAACACAAAGGAAAACCGCTTTACGCTTTTGAATACATCAGTGATGAAGAAAAAGGGATAGTTGACTATTTTGACGATGAGGCGAAAAGCTTGAGACGAGCATTTTTACAGGGCCCTTTAAAGTTTAATAGAGTCTCTTCCCGTTATAATCTTAGAAGAAGAATTGCTTTTTACGGCAATCGTATCCGTCCCCATAAGGGAACTGATTTTGCGGCCTCCGTTGGAACACCCATACTTGCCACTGCAAATGGAACTGTAACCAAAGCAAGCTATGCCAGAGGGAACGGAAATTATGTGATGATCAAACACAACGGTACCTATTCTACCCAATACCTTCACATGAAAAAAAGAAATGTTAAGGTAGGGCAATTTGTCGAACAAGGAGATATAATTGGCTGGGTCGGTATGACAGGAAATACCTCAGGGCCTCATGTATGTTATCGGTTTTGGAAAAACGGACGTCAGGTAGACCCTTTTAAACAAAAACTTCCTGATGCTAAACCCATCGCTCCAGAACTAAAGTCCAAATTTGCCAGACACATCGTTCCCTATAAAACTAAATTAGATTGCATAGTTTTTGAAACTCAAGCAGATTCAGAAATCGCTGTAATCCATAATCAAAACCAAAATGCAAAAAAAGACCCTTCCTAATAGACCTTTAACTGAAAATTCTTCTTGGAATAGACTACTCGCACACCAGCAAAAAATTGCACAACGCTCAATCCTAGATCACTTTGATAATGAGTCCAATCGCCTGGACTATACCACATTGGAATGGGAAGATTTTTATGTAGATGTTTCAAAAAACAGAATTGACCAAAAGGGTTTTAACATATTGCTTGAATTGGCGAAAGAAAGTGGTCTTACAGAAGCAATAAAAGCTCAATTTTCAGGGGCAGCAATTAATAGTACAGAAAACAGAGCAGTACTTCATACCGCCTTGAGAACGCTCAAAAAAGAGCCTATTTTAGTTGAAGGGAAAAATATCTTGGCAGAAATAGAGGCT
>CAZOWC010000017.1:0-13341 GCA_964583375.1 uncultured Flavobacteriaceae bacterium | reverse complement strand
CTAAGGCAATTTTTGATATAAAAGAACGACGAGATGGAACGAATTGAACCTGGCCTGGGAGTTTGGTAAGGTAACTGTAAACTGCTTGTGGAATTCGAAAGACATCTTCAGTAACCAATACTATGGTAATTACAGCCTGAAAAATAAAAAGTGAAAGAAAAAATCCGATAGCATACATTAATCGAGGTTCTGTAGTAGGGGTTCTTTCTAAATAGAGGGTATGCAGTAAAAGGTTTCCAATAATAAGAACGACAAAAACGATATAAATAATCCAAATCCATTTATTGTTCGTAACAGTCTTGATGCCCTGAAAACTATACCATTGAAAAATAAGTAGGAGTCCTATGGTGATGATCCACCTCATATAATTTTTTATGTAAAGTTAAACAGTTCAAAGGGAAGAAACTAATGGTTTTAACTACCCATATCTTGTGCCATACGAAGTGCCTTACCATCAGATAGACTTGCAATAAAACAACTGACATTAAGCAAAGTCTCATAAAGCGTTTTTCCTTCTATAGGCGTACCTTCAGCTACTAGGGAGAGAATTAATTTATCAAATGTATGGGCATCCCCTCGCCATTTTTGAACAGCTGCATGGGTATAATGCTCAAGTAATACGTTTATGGCTCGATGTCCAATAACCTCTTTTTGAATGACTTCTTTAGACTGATAAATATTACGAACACTCAAACTGATAATATCTTCTATCTGTGCTTTGTATTGACTCTTATCTAAAAGAGCTGCATCAAAAGTACCTTCTAAAATACCAGCTTCATTTTCTATAAATATCTTAACAGCATCCTGAATCAAACTATTAATTGCCAAAGCTCTGAGGTAACTCAAGCGCTGGGGTTTGTATTCCAACTGAGCATACTTTTTAGAATCAATCCGATTACGAACCAAGTTGATTAAATATTCCAAAGCATAATCTTCTGAAATCCATCCCAGATTGATTCCGTCCTCAAAGTCAATGATGGTGTAACAGATATCATCAGCAGCCTCTACCAAATAAGCTAGAGGATGTCTCAAATACGCATCTCCATTATTAAGAGTCAACTCATCAGCAAGGCTTTTAAAAAAAGTTGCCTGAGCTTGAAAATAACCATACTTCTTATCGGCAACATGAGAAGAAGGCTTGATGGGTAAACTGGCCTTTGGATATTTGACAAAGGCACCAAGAGTAGCATAGCTCAATCTCAAACCTCCCTCTGCACCGGGCAAGGAATCTGTTAAAATTTTTAATCCGTTAGCATTTCCCTCAAAATCACATAAGTCCTGAAACTCTGTTTCTGAAAGTTCAGCTTTATATTCCAAGCCTTTGCTCGAAGAAAAAAAATGACCAATTGCCTTTTCTCCACTGTGCCCAAAAGGAGGATTTCCTATATCGTGAGCCAAAGATGCTGCTGCAGTAATGGCTCCAAAATCATTTGGTTGATATCCCAATGCACTTTGCAAATGAGGATGCTTTTCTAAAATTGCTTTACCCGCAAGCCTTCCAATACTTCTACCTACCACTGAGACCTCTAAACTGTGAGTCAAACGGGTATGAACAAAGTCTGTCTTTGAAAAAGGTATGACTTGAGTCTTGTCTTGTAAACTACGAAAAGGATTTGAAAAAACGATACGGTCATAATCAACCTCAAAACCCAATCGAAGATTGTCTTGCTCAGCCCTTAGCCGCTTATTTGTATCACCAAAACGCTTTAAAGACAATAAAGATTCCCAATTCATATAATTTGGACTAAATTGAAGACCCTAAATATAGGGCATCCTATCGAAACTGCTTTGCTCTCTAAACTTATATATTATTTTTTAAAACTACTGTAGTATTCATCAATCAAGTTAAAAATACTGGTGTTAAGGTCTTTCACTTCTAATAAAATATTAAAATAAAGTGTTGTATTTTTTGGGCTAGACTCTTCCGTACGCGTTCGTTCAATTTGTGATTTGATTTTTTCTTTAATGGAAGCCCTTATGGAGTCTTGTTTTGGAAAAATCATTGCGATACGATCTAGCTTTTTGCTTTCAAAGACTTCAATAATTTCTTTATTCAGGAGTTCCAATTCTGTAAAGATCTGTTGGATATCTTTAATTTGATTGTATTTTAATTTTAAATGCTGATTGTTTACATGCTTGTAACTTTTATTGGAAATAAATTCTAAAGATTGTGCGACATCTGTCAAATATGCTAAAATTGTAATGTAGAAATTACTACCACGCACACTCGTTTCATCTAGGTTCTTAATGAAGTAGAAAATGTTATCCCGTAAATCTTCTATTTCGTTATCCAATTTCACCACTCCTTTTTTACTTTTCTTGAGTAAGTCAGCATCATATTTAGACAAACCCTTTACAATGGCGGTTGAGATTTTATTAGTGCGCTCCACAACATTAACAATGTTTTCAGCACTTTCTGAAATGATTCCCTGTACGGTACTACTTTCAGACTTCCTTAATTTTTTAGGATCCAATGTAATGGATTGTTGCTTTTTATGTTTTATAAAGTTTTTAAAGAGTAGTAAAACCGTTAATAAAAGTAAAACGGGGATCATTACTTCTTTATTCCAACGAATAAGAAATACCACCATACCAGATGCAACTAGGGCTACCAATGCAGTCAAAAACCATCCTCCAATTACATTTATCACTCCTGCTACTCTGTAGACTGCACTTTCTCTTCCCCACGCTCTGTCAGCCAGTGAGGTTCCCATGGCTACCATAAATGTAACGTAAGTAGTCGATAGAGGCAGTTTCATTGAAGTAGCGATCGAGATTAAAACTCCCGAGACCATAAGATTAACTGAAGCTCGAATCACATCAAAAGCAGGAGCCTCTATACTCTGGTCTTTAGTTAAAATAACAGAATCTTTTTTAACAAAACTAGTTTCAATTTTAGTTTGTAGTTTCGAAGGAAGTAAGTGTTTTACGGCAGCAGATAGTCCAAAAGCCATTCCTACAATTCCTCTTGATAAAAAATTAGGTTTGAATTTTTCGTGAGTATCTAGCTGTCTCGAAAGACTAATTTCAGTTTCAGAAACGGTTCTCGCTTTTTTAGAAAACCAAAGGGTAAGAACCATAATCCCACCAGCTATAAAAAGTAAAATAGGTTCAGCAGGCACTTTTTTATCCAGCACTTCCATTGAAAAAGCTGTAGCATCTACTCCTGAAGCAATCCATGCTTCGTAGGAATGATAGGCTGCCATGGAAACCCCAATAAAATTAACCAAATCGTTTCCAGAAAAAGCCAATGCAAGTCCAAAAGTTCCTATCAGAATGACAACAAGTAAAACACTTTTTTGAGTCAATTTTTGAAACAAATAGGAGAAGAGCGTCAAAATTACAAACGCAAGAAGGACAATTAAAACCTCATTGTTTTTGAGTAGTACCGATAAATCGCTGTAGTATGGTGTACCCTTAAGTCCCTTGATAAAAATAAAATAGGTGATGGAAGTCAAAGCTACACCTCCAAAAAGTGCACCAAAATTTTTTATTTTTTGCTCAAATTGAAAAGAGAAAATGATTCTGGATATCCATTGCACCAATGCGCCTACTGAAAATGCAATCAAAACAGAGAGGAGTATTCCACTAATAATCGTAATCGCTTTATCTGAATTAATATAGTCTCCTAAATTCGAAAGTGTTTGAGTTTCTGATGATCCAATTTTGATCAGTGACATGATAATGGAAGCTCCTAACAAATTAAATACTATGGAAACTGTGGTTGAAGTGGGCATCCCCAAGGTGTTGAAAAAATCAAGAAGCAATATATCAGTAATAATTACCGCCATAAAAATGATCATGATTTCGTCAAAATAAAATGCACCTGGATTGAAAATACCCTTTCGAGCTACCTCCATCATACCACTAGAGAATACAGCCCCTATAAAAATTCCAAGACTGGCCACTATCATAATGGTACGAAAAGAAATGGCTTTTGACCCAATGGCTGAATTCAAAAAGTTAATCGCATCATTACTTACGCCTACAACAATGTCTGCTACAGCCAAGAGGGTAAGCGCAACAAGCATTAATAAATAGATATTGTCCATAGTGTATTATTTAATTGATCAAATTTGCTGATTTAGTCGTTATTTTATGTTATTAAATTATTAAAAATGTAAATCAAAACCTGTTCTAAATTGGACGAAGTCCTGATTTCCATTTTTTTGTGAAAAACTCAAATCTGATTGTATTTTTAATTTGTGTCCAACTACATATTTAGAAAGTCCAAAGGTAAGTTGACTCAGGTCAGAAATTTTTGTTTCACTTGAAAAGTTTAAGGTGGTATAGCGTAAGGTTAATTCTACATTTTTTTGAAATAAATAGCTGCTTTGTAAGTTAAGTGCTGAACCTACATTGACAACATCACCTGTTCGAGTTTGGCCATCCGTTTGAAGCGCAAAGAGTTCGTCAGCACTTCTTTTTGCATATTCCCCCATAAGTGCAAAGCCATTATATTTGATCATCGCATCAACAAACCACGTTGAAATATCGGTTTGGAATAAAGATCCATCAGCTCTAAACATATACGAACCCATATTGCTTCTTGTTTTTACCGCACTTTGGTTGTAGTCATAGGTAACACTCAACATTACTTTCAATGACTCTTCTCGGGACAAATCACTTTGCGAATAATCTCCTTTGGATTTAAATTCCCCAAATGGCAAGAGTTCAAGACGAGAAGTATATTGGAGCCCTCCCTCATTGCCCTCAGTTATATTGCGTCCTTCTCCTTGGGAAATCGCAAATTTTTCTCGACTAACAAAGGTTTTTCCCCATCGAGATTTATGACGCAATTGGATTCCCATATCGCGATCAATGTTAAATTTACTGTTCAATAAAGACCGGTCTATAAGTTGCAAGTTTCCTGACGAAATTACTCGCTCGATATTCCCAGGAAGCTTTGTTTGTCCTGCCCAAAGTTCAAATCCTTTATAAAAATTCCACATGACAACTGCATCTAAGATATAGCGAGGGGTATTGCGATTAAAATCACTCGCTCCTGAAATATCTCGATTAGACAATCCTAATTCAAGTTTGTATTTCAAGTTTTTAGTAAAGGCAAATCCATCAAATTTTAAACGCGCTCTACGAACTAAAAAATTAAGCTCTTTTGAATCATAAATTTGTCCGTCATAATTCCACTTGCTTTCAAATCGGGATTGCATTCGAGGTGCGAATTTTACACTAAAAGAACTGTCCTTTGCTGTAAAATTCAGCATTCCTTTTCCAAATTTAGTGTCAGAAATTTGTTGGGCTTGGATAGAATTGTAGAATCCTCCCAACAGGAGGATAAAAAGTAATCTTTTATATAACATTATAGAGTTTTTTACAAAAGAATATATTTTAACTTCTACCAAAGTTATCCAAACGTTAAGTAATTATAATTTTATTAAAATGCCTAATAAGTGAAGTTGTTTTCAAAAGCAAGTTAAATCAAGATCCACACATCAGACAGTCGTCATCTTCGTTGTCTTTCGCTTGTGCGAGCATCTGCTTGAGTTCCTGCGGACTTAAAGGTTCTACAGGTACAGATGAAGGAGCTGAACCTGCTGCAGTTACTGCAACAACGGTTGTAGCATCTGCTACTTCTTCAACCTTTGGGGTTTCTGCTTTAGTCTTGTTGTCTAGGGTAAACTTGATCGCATCCACCGCAGATTTTGTTCTGAGATAATACATTCCAGTTTTTAGTCCAGATTTCCATCCATAAAAATGCATCGAGGTCAATTTTGCCATAGTAGCACCCTCCATAAAGAGATTTAAAGACTGTGATTGGTCGATAAAGTATCCGCGTTGGCGTGACATATCAATAATGTCCTTCATACTCATCTCCCATACGGTACGGTAAAGTTCTTTTAAGTCTTCAGGAATACCCTCGATATTTTGAACAGATCCATTATTACGCATCAATTCTTGCTTCATATCCTCATTCCATAACCCACGATCTACTAGATCTTCGAGCAAGTGCTTGTTGACTACAATAAATTCACCAGAGAGTACTCTTCGGGTGTAGATATTCGAAGTGTAGGGTTCAAAACATTCGTTGTTTCCTAGAATTTGAGAGGTACTTGCTGTAGGCATAGGAGCCACCAGTAAAGAATTTCGAACTCCTTGCTTTTTGACTGTTTTACGCAACTTTGCCCAATCCCAACGTCCACTGAGTTCCTCATCTTTGATTCCCCAAAGATTGTGTTGGAATTCTCCTTTTGATATGGGAGATCCTTTATAGGTTTGGTAAGGCCCGTCTTTTTTAGCTTCCTCTGCAGATGCCGTTACAGCTGCAAAATAAAGGGTCTCAAAAATGTCTTGATTGAGCTGCTTTGCCTCATCAGAAGTAAACGGAAGTCTCAGCATGATAAAGGCGTCCGCCAAACCTTGTACACCCAGTCCTATCGGTCGGTGTCTAAAGTTGGAGTTTTCAGCCTCCTTTACTGGATAAAAATTGCGATCAATTACTCGATTCAAGTTTTTAGTTACTCGAACAGTTACATCGAATAATGCTCGGTGATCAAAAGCTCCATCCTTTACAAACATGGGTAAAGCAATTGAGGCAAGATTACACACTGCAACCTCATCGGGTGAAGTATATTCAAGTATCTCTGTACAGAGATTAGAGGAACGTATGGTTCCCAGGTTTTTTTGATTCGACTTTCTATTGGCAGAATCTTTATACAACATATAGGGAGTTCCAGTCTCAATTTGAGACTCTAAGATTTTTTCCCAAAGCTCTCTTGCCTTGATTGTTTTGCGCCCTTTGCCTTCTTTTTCGTATTGATTGTAAAGTGCTTCAAACTCTTCACCGTGAACATTGAAAAGGTTTGGGCATTCGTTTGGACACATCAGCGTCCACTCTGCGTTTTCTTCAACCCTTTTCATAAAAAGATCAGGAGTCCACATAGCGTAAAACAAATCCCGTGCACGCATTTCCTCTTTACCGTGATTCTTTTTTAACTCCAAAAAGTCAAAGATATCAGCATGCCATGGCTCAACGTAAATTGCAAAGGATCCCTTGCGCTTTCCTCCTCCTTGGTCAACATAACGGGCTGTATCATTAAAGACACGTAACATAGGAACTATTCCGTTTGAAGTGCCATTGGTCCCTGCTATATAAGACCCAGTAGCTCTGACGTTGTGAATTGATAATCCAATCCCTCCTGCAGACTGCGAAATTTTTGCAGTTTGCTTTAAAGTATCGTAGATACCGTCTATACTATCGTCTTTCATGGTTAACAAAAAGCAAGAAGACATTTGTGGTTTGGGAGTACCTGAGTTGAACAATGTTGGTGTAGCATGAGTAAAATACCGCTTCGACATCAATTCATAAGTTTCTAATGCCGCATCAATATCGTCTAAATGAATTCCTATTGAGACACGCATCAACATATGCTGCGGACGTTCAACTATATTTCCGTTGAGCTTTAATAAGTAGGAACGCTCTAATGTCTTAAATCCAAAAAAGTCGTATCCAAAGTCACGGTTATAAATGATACTCGAGTCCAGCTTATCCGCATTTTTTTGTATGATTTTATAGACCTCATCAGAAAGTAGTGGCGCCTTTTTTCCTGTTCTAGGATTTACGTACTTGTAAAGGTCGGTCATAGTCTCTGAGAAGGACTTTTTTGTATTCTTATGTAGGTTAGAAACCGAAATCCTCGCTGCAAGTTTTGCATAATCTGGGTGTGTAGTAGTCATGGTCGCAGCAATTTCGGCTGCTAAATTATCCAACTCAGAGGTGGTTACACCATCGTACAATCCTTCAATTACGCGCATAGCTACCCTTACTGGATCAACCAGGGGGTTCAGTCCATAATTGAGCTTACGGATTCTAGCGGTAATTTTATCGAACATGATGGGTTCTTTCCTGCCATCTCTTTTTACTACAAACATACTTTTGACTTTAAATTTTTACTAATTCGGTTATTCTTGGTTTATGGTCTAATTCTGATTTTGACTAAAAGTCTGCGTCAAAACTAATTTTGGTCTCGTTATTCTCGTTGTTGAGAACCCCTGCTTTTTGGTATTCCCCAACTCTTTTCTCAAAGAAGTTAGTTTTTCCTTGCAAGGAAATCATGTCCATAAAATCAAATGGATTGGTGACATTAAATTCTTTCTCAAGACCCAACTCAACCAATAAGCGATCCGTTACAAACTCGAGGTATTGTGTCATCAATTTTGAATTCATTCCAATCAAACTAATAGGTAGAGATTCAGTGATGAACTCACGCTCAATGTTAAGTGCATCTAATAAAATTTCTTTAATTCGAGCTGGAGGAACTTTATTGACCAAGTGATTATTGTGAAGATGAACTGCGAAGTCACAGTGTACGCCCTCATCTCTTGAAATCAGTTCGTTTGAAAAAGTCAGTCCTGGCATAAGACCTCTTTTCTTCAACCAGTAGATTGAGCAAAATGCGCCAGAAAAGAAAATACCTTCTACAGCAGCAAAAGCGATTAGACGTTCTGCAAACGAATCGGAATCAATCCATTTCAAGGCCCAGTCTGCCTTTTTCTTAATTGCTGGAAAAACTTCTATTGCTTTAAATAATTTGTCTTTTTCGGCATCATCTTTTACATATGTATCAATCAATAATGAATAGGTTTCGGAGTGAATATTTTCCATCATAATCTGAAAGCCGTAGAAAAACTTAGCCTCAGAATACTGAACCTCATTGACAAAATTTTCTGCAAGATTTTCATTTACAATTCCATCAGACGCAGCAAAAAAGGCCAAGATATGCTTAATGAAATATCTTTCGTCATCATTTAACTTAGAATTCCAATCAGTAAGGTCTTGGTGCAAATCAATTTCTTCAGCAGTCCAAAAACTAGCCTCCATTTTTTTGTACCATTCCCATATGTCATGGTGTTGAATAGGAAAAATTACAAATCGGTTTTCATTTTCTTGGAGAATAGGTTCTACAGCTGCCATCGTTTTCGTGTTAATTTGATTAAATGTTGATTATTTATATGTCTTACAAAGATTCTAAAATGAAGTCAGATTTGAAAGGTGAACTTTTCCACAATGGACACTAGTTTTTAACAAAATGCTGTTTTTTTGTCCACAATACAAAAAATATGATTTTATATAAAAAACTTAAAATCAATGAGTTGCATAAGTAAATCAGCTTGAAACCCTTGAAAATACTAGGACGTCAATTGGAGGTCTTTTGCGCGTAAGCTTCTAAAGCGTCAAACCAATCTTGTCCAAATTTGCGAATTAAGGCTGTTTTGACGAATTGATAGACAGGGATTTTTAATGCATTACCAAAACTACAAGCATCAGAACAAATAGACCAACTGTGATAATTTACTGCTACCATTTTCTCATACGATTGAACTCTTACGGGATACAAATGACAAGAAATAGGCTTTTGAAAATCAATCACACCTTGTTTATAAGCATGTTCGATTCCGCATGACGCTACACCTGTATCAGAAAAAACAGTGTAAGCACATTCCTCTCCTTTTACGAGAGGGGTTTCAAAGTCGCCGTCAGCTCCTTTTACAAAAACTCCCTGTTCCTCTATAGATTTGATTCCTTTAGCATTGAGGAAAGGCTTTATTTTAACGAAGTTTTTTTGAAGGTAAGTTGTTTCCTCAGCTTCCAAGGGTGCGCCAGCTTCACCAGATACACAGCATTCGCCTTTACATTTTGAGATATTACATACAAATTTTTCTGTAATAAGCTCATCGGAGACTAGGGTTTTTTCAATAGACAGCATTTTGCGTTTTTCACTAAAATTACGGATAATTCGCTTTTCAGTAATCAGAATGAAATTACATTTGTAAAAAAAATGAATTGTGTTTGATTTTAAAGAATTAGTAACCGCCAGTCTCGTATTATTTGCCGTAATAGATATTATTGGCAATATTCCTTTAATTATCAACCTGCGATCAAAGGTGGGTCATATTCAATCTGAAAAAGCATCTCTAGTAGCTGCAGTGATCATGATAAGTTTTTTGTTCTTAGGGGAAGAAATTCTAAAACTGATTGGAATAGACATCAACTCTTTTGCAGTAGCTGGTTCTTTTGTAATTCTCTTCCTCGCTTTAGAGATGATTTTGGGAATAACACTTTATAAAGATGATATTCCTGAAACAGCATCTATTGTTCCGCTGGCTTTTCCCATGATAGCAGGTGCAGGAACCATGACCTCTTTACTTTCTTTACGAGCAGAATACCATGTACTTAATATCATATTGGCAATTCTGATCAATATATTGTTCGTTTATATAGTACTTAAGTCATCTAAACACATCGAGCGGTTTTTGGGAGCCTCAGGAATTAATATTATCAGAAAAGTCTTTGGAATAGTCTTACTGGCGATTGCGATAAAACTTTTTACCTCCAACATCGGTCAACTGATATAAATGTTTAATTTTATTTTATGAAAGTAGCCCTACCCATTTTAATGATTCTCGCTTTAGGAATGTGCATTTTTAATCTTATTCAAATGGATTGGAGTAATCCATTGGAAGGAAATAGCGGCATTGCACTTATCGGTACAATGGCTTCTGCTAGTGCGTTTTTATTGATCCTTATCCTGATCCTTTCTAAAAAAGTGCAAAAGAAATTAAATAAATAAATTATTTTTTATCAATTTCAGTTAATGCTCTTAAAATGAACGGATCCTCTTGATTCACTATTCGAGTATAAAGATTTTCACCAAAAATTTGAATGGCGATAAAGGCTTTGATCGAGTTGAATAAACTCTCTTCATTCTCAATTTCTATCGGGTAATTGTTTTGCTTGCAATATTCTTTAAAAGCAGCTCTAAAATCTTTCTTGTATGGCAATTCCTCATTGAAAAATTGAGCCACATTATCAAAGTTATATTTGTTGATGTTTTTATCTAGCTCTAAAAAAACAAACCGATCAACGAGGTTTGATTTCATAATATAGGAATTCCAAATTTCTTCAGGAGTCTCCTCGTTTGAAATGTAAATATCTGGTGTAATGCCACCTCCACCGTATACCTTTCTACCTTTTGGTGTAGTGAACTCAAGAGTATCGTTAGTAGGGATATTGGCTGGATCTTTCATTTCACCTGACTTAAAACGCCGCTGAACCTCAGAATAGTAATCGTCCCTACTTGCACTGTCATAAGGTCGTTGTATGGATCTCCCTGTTGGAGTAAAATAGCGCGCAGTTGTAAGTCGAATTTGGTCTCCTTGTCCTAAGGGCATTTGCTGCTGAACCAATCCCTTACCAAAAGTCCGTCTTCCAATAATCCAACCTCTATCGTTGTCTTGAATAGCGCCTGCAACTACTTCGCTGGCTGAAGCAGAATCTTCATCAACCAGTACATAAATATTTCCGCTTTCGAACATACCGTTAGACGAAGCTACTGTTCTTTCCCGCTTACCATTATTACCCTCAACAATTACTATAGGCTTGCCAGAGGACAAAAATTCATTCAAAATTTGTTTTGCTGGCAATAAATAACCTCCAGGATTCCCTCTTAAATCCAATATAAAGTTATCCATTCCCTGATTCGTTAGCTTTTGAAGTGCACTTTGAAATTCTTGATAAGTTGTCTGTGAAAATCGATTAATTTTAAGGTAGCCTACCCCCTCTTTCAAAATATAGGAGGAAGAGACACTAGGCAAAGGGACAGGGCCTCGCTCCAAATCAAATTTGTAGATAGAATCTGTTTTCTTTCTGTACACTGTCAATTGGACTTGATTACCAGAGGGTCCCTTAAGTCGGCTGATAATATCTTGGTTGGATTTCCCTTTAGCATGGAGCGTATCTTGATCGGCCATAAGAATCCGATCTCCAGATTTAAGTCCTGCCTTTTCACTTGGTCCATCTTCTAAAACTCGAACTACAGCTATAGTATCATTGTGCATAAAAAACTGAACCCCTATACCTTCAAAATTACCCTGCATACTTTCAGAGAGTGCTTGTTGCTGTTGGGCAGGGATGTAAACAGAATGTGGATCAAGTTCGTCAACAATATCCTCTATCACAGTGCCAACCAAACTGTCTGTATTGATTTTATCTACATAATCTTCTGTAAGATAAGTAATCAATTTATTGAGTTTTTGAATGCTGGGGCGGGCATTGCCAACAGTCACTCTCTCAGTCAATTGACGTGATCCAAAAAGAAAGCCTATGGCTCCTGAGAGCAATACAATTAAAAATAAAAAAAGGGTGTTTCGTTTCATTTTAACTTTTTTGAAGGGGAAAACATTCCAGTTCAACTCCTGCTTTTTCTAAAAAATCTAATCCACTGGTATCCTTGTAAGCTTTTGAATAAACTACCCTAACAATTCCAGATTGGTGTATCAATTTACTACATTCTTGACAAGGAGACAACGTAATATAAAGTGTAGCTCCTTTACACGATTGTGTAGAAGAAGCAACCTTTAAAATGGCATTGGCTTCGGCGTGAAGCACGTACCATTTGGTGTAATGGTCATCATCTTCACAAACATTTTCAAAACCTGAGGGAGTTCCATTATAACCGTCAGAGATAATCATCCTGTCTTTGACTATAAGTGCTCCTACTTTTTTTCGCTCACAATAAGACAATTGACCCCAGATCTGCGCCATTTGAAGATAGGCTTTGTCGTATTTAAATTGCTTGCTGTTTGCCATAGGGACTAAGATAGTATTTGTAGTGCTAACTCTTTATTTAAATTCTTTCAAATATCATTACCAATGCTTGAGAAAGCACAATGGCACCAACTAAAAATTCCCATTTAGGCTTTGATCTTTTCATTACACCTAGCACTAAAAAGTTAAAAATCAGTACGCCCAAAACAATAGCTAATTGGGCAAGCTCTAACCCAATAGCAAATGAAAAAAGAGAAAGACCTGCAGCTTCTTCTGGAACTAGCATACTAAAATAACGTCCAAACCCTAGTCCGTGTATAACGCCAAACAGAACAGTTAAGCTTGGATAAATAACTAAGCTATTCTTATCCAAAGAAGTACTTTTGTTATACAGGAGGGAGGCAGCACTAAGAGCGATTGTCATTGGAATAAGCAACTCGATCCAATAGAATGAAAAATGAAAAGCAACATAAAAATTACCAATAAGTGAAAGCGTATGTCCTAAAGTAAATAAGGTGACCCACCAAATCAACTTTTTGCTTTGTTTGAAGCCAAAGGGTGTTGCTAGTGTAATAATAAAAAAAAGATGGTCTAAGCCTGCAAGGTCCAATACATGCCAAAAACCCAAGTCAATATAAAACCATAACGTGTCCATCACAATCCTCTTTCTTTTTGAATAGCCTCATAGGCTTCTTGTACTTTTTGAAATTTCTCTTGAGCTCCCTTAATCAATGCAGGGTCTTTAGACTGTAATTTATCAGGGTGGTATTTTTTTG
>CAZOWC010000016.1:0-13356 GCA_964583375.1 uncultured Flavobacteriaceae bacterium | reverse complement strand
TGGCGCTTTGCATTACTATCGAAAGGTGAAATACGTACCAGTCGATGGACTCCATTTTCTCCTTTCAGCCAGCCAAAGGCATAGTTTCCTTCAATTTCTAGGGTCACGGTTTTGATGCCAGCTACTTCTCCGGCTTGATGGTTGAGTTCTTTGATTCTAAATCCTTGTTTTTCTCCCCACATTAAATACATTCTCATCAGCATGGCAGCCCAATCGCAACTTTCTGTACCTCCGGCACCAGCAGTGATTTGTAGTACAGCACTGAGGTCATCACCTTCTTCAGAAAGCATGTTACGGAATTCTACATCCTCTAGACGAGTCAATAGGCTTTGGTAATGCGCCGTCACCTCTTCGGTATCGGCATCCCCACTTTTTTCAAACTCCATTAAAACTTCTAGATCGTCAGTTCCTTGCTTGATAAATTCGTAGTCAGACACCCATTTTTTAAGACTCCGCATTTGCTTCATTTGCAATTCGGCTTTTTTGGGGTCATCCCAAAAGTTGGGGGCTAGGGTTTTCTCTTCTTGGTTTTGGATTTCGATCTGCTTAGTATCAATGTCAAAGATACCGCCTTAAGGCACCCAGGCGTTCTATTAAATTTTTATACTGCTCGTTGCTTATCATTCGTATTGTTTCCACAAAAATAGTAGAATATTAGTCTTGTGCTACTGAAATAAAACGAAAAAACGAAATGAATAACTGATTCCAATATTTTTATTAATTTTAGGTGAATTTAACCTTCAATACAAGTCAAATATATACGAAATTAACCTACGTACTAGCCTTTCGTATAGTCTTGTCCAGCTGTGGGCAGAACTCCAAAAAAGAAGAAACCTCCAATAAAGAAAAAACAACGATAAAGTCTATGTTAGTAGCTGAAGTTGGTATTCAGAATTTTGCGGTAATAGGGAGATGGACTACTAACAATGTTGATCTCTTTAATGATAATGTGGTAACGATATCAAAAGAATTCGATAATCTTTAGAGGAATGGTGTTATTGAGAATGCCTATTACAACAGCAATGCTAAGCATGATAAGCTTGACCACTTTCCAAACATCTCATTTTTTATCAAAGCCAAATCAGTTGAGGATTTTAAAACAAAGCTCAATGAGCTCACTGTAGTTAAAAAGGGTATTGCCTTTAATCAAATTTTCCCTGTTGGGCATTTATGGCTTGACAGAAAACAGCAAAGAAGATTTTGTTTATTATGCAAATACTGAGGAGGAGGCAAAATCTTTGTGTGAGTCTCTGCTTTTTTTAAGTAGCAAGTTGTGTCCTTTAATCATTTTGATGTAGGCACTTTTTGGCTCGGTATACAAAATGAGTAGAACAAATAAACTCTTGACTTAGTAACCGCTTTTGATGGTGTATACTAGCTTACAATAAAATGGAACTCAAAATCTATCATGACAAACATTCATTCGTTTATCGTTATGGATAAATTCTTGCTATACTCTCGTTAATAAGTTTAAACACCTAACTCAAAAGGTCTTAAAAGTTTTTACTAGTTTTAGCTTAACTAACACATGGCACTATGAAAAGATTTTACAGTCTGATATTGGGTTTGATGATTGTTATTTTTAGCGCTAAGGCTCAATCCAAAAAGGGTAAAAACAACCCAAAACAAAAAATCTCTATAATCGAGCAAGCAATTCCCTATAAGGGCTTTTTTGATTTTTACTATCACGATTCCAACGACAAGGTTTACCTTAAAGTTCCTAAAAGTGAACAACAATTTTTATATGTCAATAGTTTAAGTCAAGGGATAGGGAATAACGATATTGGTTTGGACCGAGGGCAATTGGGCAATGAACGAGTAGTGTATTTTTCCGTAGCGGGCGATAAACTTTTACTTATTCAACCTAATTTGCGTTATCGTTCCACTTCAGACAACCCTTTAGAACAGCGATCCATCAAGGGGGCCTTTGCCAAATCCGTTTTATTTGGCTTTCCAATAGTAGAAACTTTAGAAGACGCTTATATAATCAATTTAACTCCATTTTTGCTTCAGGATACTCATGGAGTTTCCAAGCGCCTTAAACAACTTAAAGAGGGGACTTATAAAATTGACAAAAGCCGTTCTGCGGTTTATCTCGATCGAACCAGAGCCTTTCCAAAAAATATAGAGTTGGATATGATGCTGACTTTTACGGGTGAAAGTACAGGCAATATGCTGCGCTCTGTGACTCCTTCACCCGATGCGGTAACAGTTCATCAACACCATTCTTTTGTTGCGCTTCCGGATAGCGATTATAGCCCACGAGCTTTTGATCCTCGTGCGGGAGTCAATGCAATGACCTATTACGATTATACTACTCCAGTTAGTACTTCTACAAAAAAACAAGTGGTCTATCGCCATCGACTGGAAAAGAAAAACCCTACGGCAGCAATTTCTGAGGCTGTAAAGCCTATCATTTACTATTTAGACAACGGAACTCCGGAACCCGTTCGCTCTGCTCTGTTAGAAGGTGGTGTGTGGTGGAATCAAGCCTTCGAAAGTATCGGATTTAAAGATGCATTTCAAGTAAAAATTCTTCCTGATGATGCAGATCCTTTAGACGTGCGCTATAATGTCATTCAATGGATTCATCGTTCTACTCGAGGATGGAGTTACGGCTCCAGTGTAGCGGATCCCAGAACAGGAGAAATCATCAAAGGTCATGTGAGTTTGGGAAGCCTTCGTATACGTCAAGACTTTATGATTGCCTTGGGCTTAACTGAGGCTCCATTTGCAGCAGGTGATGATAAAAGCGATCAAGCTTTGGAGTTAGCACTCGCACGTATTCGTCAACTCTCCGCCCACGAAATAGGGCATACTTTAGGCTTCGCACATAATTTTGCAGCCAGTGCCAAGATGCGGTCTTCGGTTATGGATTATCCACACCCTTATCTCAACATTAAGGACGGTAAAATTGATTATTCAGAAGCTTATGAAACAGGAATTGGTTCTTGGGATAAAATCAGTGTTGCCTACGCTTACAATGACTTTCCAGAAGGAACAAATGAAACGGAGGCACTGAATCAATTGCTGGAAAAAAGTACTCGTGAGGGCCACAGATTTATTAGTGATCGGGATGCACGACCCATAGGTGGTGCTCATCCTTTGGCTCATTTATGGGACAACGGCAGTTCTGCTTATGAAGAACTGAGTAAATTGATGCAAATACGTACTTTGGCTTTGAGACACTTGTCTTTGGATCATCTGAGAAAGGGAGAGCCTTACAGCACCTTGGAAGATCGTATGGTACCCATGTACCTTTTACACCGTTACCAAGTAGAGGCAGTAGTTAAACTTATCGGCGGAGTGGATTACGATTATGGGGTCAAGGGTCCAGTTTTATACAATACGAAAACAGTAGACGCAACAACTCAGCGCAATGCGCTAAAAGCATTTACCAGCACCCTAGCTCCAGAAGCTTTAAAAATACCCGATCATTTAAGGTCATTGATGCTTCCCAGGTCGTTTTCCAACCCAAGGACGAGAGAAAACTTTCTTTCCCAAAGTGGGGTAGCCTTTGATTATTTAGGAGTGGCAAACAGCTTGAGTAATGCTTTATTAGGTATGTTACTCCATCCAGAACGCACTAATCGTTTGGTTGCCCAATACGGTTTTGATACCAATCAGTTGGGTTTAAAAGAAACTTTAAAGGACTTGACCGCTTCCTTGTTTAAGGTTCGGTATCGAGGACCCCATGAACAACAATTAAATGATATCGTCAAAGCAAATTTACTAAAACAAATGATGCATTTGGGACAGCACCCTAATGCCAGTACCATAGTCAAAGCATTGGTACACGAGCAATTGGTAAGTTTAGATCAATGGTTAGCAGGACAAGACGATGTGAGGTTTGGAGAAGTTTACCGTATGGAAATCGATAATTATTTTGATAATCCGGAAGACTTTGTTCCTCCAGTATCCAAACGTTTACCAGACGGTTCTCCTATCGGTTCGTTTTCTTGTGATGAATAACTCTATGGAAGTCAATTTAATTAGTGATACTGTTACCAAGCCCTCAAAAGGGATGCTAGAAGCGATGTTTTCAGCAGTAGTGGGTGATGACGTTTTTAAAGAAGACCCTTCGGTCAATGCTTTAGAAGAGGAAGTAGCCAGTCTTTTTGGAAAAGAAGCAGCCCTATTTTTTCCCTCAGGGACCATGACCAATCAAACAGCTATTAAAATACATACCCAACCAGGGCAACAATTGATTTGCGATAACTATTCCCATATCTTTCACTACGAAGGCGGTGGCGTCAGTTTTAACTCCGGAGTTTCATGTCGGTTATTGCAAGGTAATCGGGGAAGGATTTCTGCAGAGCTGATTGGTGAGGCCATCAATACCCCTGATTTTTACCATAGCCCAAAAACAGCCTTGGTAAGTTTAGAAAATACCACAAATAAGGGTGGGGGAGCGGTATATGATTTTGTTGAAATCAAAAAAATTAAAGCCCTTTGTGATCAGCATCAATTGGCTTTACACCTGGATGGCGCACGATTGTGGAACGCCCTTGAAGTAACTTCTGAAAGCCCCACAGACTATGGAACTTTGTTTGATACCATTTCCCTTTGTTTTAGCAAGGGATTGGGATGTCCAGTAGGTTCTGTTTTGGTGGGTTCTAAGGAGGCGATAGAGGAGGCCTTGAGAATTCGTAAAGTTTTTGGAGGCGGTATGCGTCAAGCAGGTTATTTAGCTGCTGCGGCTACTTATGCCTTGCATCATCATAGGGCGGATCTTAAAGAAGATCACAATAAAGCAAAAGCGCTTTCAGATGCGTTGGAGGCTTCAACAATTGTACAATCGGTTGCTCCAGTTGAAACAAATATTGTAATTTTCTCCTTAAATCCTGACCAAAACGAAAGTGAATTCATTTATAAAATGAAACAAAAAGGAATTCTTTTTATCAGCCTTGGAAAAGGGAAATTACGAATGGTAACCCATCGCGATTACACAGACGCCCAGCACGATTATGTGTTAACAACTTTAACCCAATTGAATTAAAATGAATACGTCCAAATTGATCTTATTACTAATTTTTGCAGAATTCATTTCAGCATGTAAAAAAAATATCCCTATGAACTTTGACACTAGCCTCCAGCTACCTTTGGCGGAGAAATCACCCTTTCAACTTAAAAAGCACGACGATATTCGAATTGATCCTTACTATTGGCTGCGCGAACGAGAAAACCCTGAGGTGATTGACTATCTTGAAAGAGAAAACGATTACTATCAAAAAATGACTCAGGATACGGAATCGTTTCGAGAAGATCTGTTTGAGGAACTGAAAGGAAGAATCAAAGAAGATGATAATTCAGTGCCCTATTTCTACAACGAGTATTGGTATATCACCCGTTATGAAAAGGGGAAGCAATATCCTATTTATACACGAAAAAAAGACTCATTAAGTGCGAAAGAAGAAGTCCTTTTCGATTGTAATAAAATGGCCGAGGGTCACGACTACTTCCGTTTAGTTGGATTAAACGTTAGCCCAGATAATGCTAAAGTAATTTACGGAGTCGATAAGGAATCGAGACGGAAATACACCTTATATGTCAAGGATTTAATTAGTGGAGAGGTGTTGGATACGAAAATCAAAAATACCACAGGAGGCTCAGCTTGGGCATTGGACAATCAACATTTCTTTTACACTAAAAAAAATATTGAGACCCTGAGATCAGAATGGATCTATCGACATGATATAGCTGAACCCAATGCCAAGGATGAGTTGATATTCCACGAAGATGATGAAACCTTTTCAGTAGGGGTAAGGGAAACAAAATCCAATGAGTATATCATTATCAGTTCCTACAGTACACTTACCTCTGAGCAGCAATTTTTAGAAGCCAATAATCCTTTGGATGATTTTAAAGTGATACAGCCTAGAACAAGAGGGTTAGAATACAGTGCTGCCCAATATAAAGACAGCTTTTATATTTTAAACAACCACAATGAAGCCAAAAACTATAAAATTTCAAAAGTCTCCATAGAAAATTCTAAACTCGAAAACTGGGAAGATATTATCCCATACCGAGAAGATGTATTACTTGAAGATTTTGAAATTTTTAAAGATTATTTTGTGGTTACCCAACGTGAAAACGGTTTGACTTCCATTCGAATTCAGAATTGGGAAGGTAATGTTGATTATTTCTTGCCTGTTGATGGAGAAACCTACAGTATATATGGGGCCTACAATCCAAGTTTTGATACCAGCAAGTTTCGCTTTGGATATACTTCATTGCGTTCACCGAGAAGTATGTACGAATTTGATATGGAAACCCAAGAACGTGAGTTGTTAAAAAAGCAAGAGGTTATGGACAGCGATTTTGACCCTGCAAACTATGTTGAAGCAAGGGTTTGGGCTACTGCAAGAGATGGGGTAAAAGTTCCAATCTCTATGGTACACCACAAAAATACCGAGCTTAGTGAGGATACACCCTTTTATCTGTATGCCTATGGATCTTATGGGGCAACTATGGACCCTGGTTTTTCAAGTAGTCGATTGAGTTTACTTGACAGAGGATTCGTATTTGGAATTGCACATATAAGAGGAGGAGAGTATTTGGGTAGACAATGGTATCAAAACGGAAAATTATTTAAAAAGAAAAATACGTTCTACGACTTTATCGACGCCTCAAAATTTTTAATAGATTCTAAAATGACCAGCGCCTCACATCTACATGCCATAGGAGGCTCAGCAGGTGGTTTATTAATGGGGGTAGTCGTCAACGAGGCTGCTGAGTTGTACCGCAGTGTGATTGCCGCAGTTCCCTTTGTAGATGTGGTGACTACCATGTTGGATGACAGCATCCCGCTAACCACTGGAGAATATGATGAATGGGGTAATCCTAACGAAAAAGACTATTATGAATATATGTTGTCTTATTCACCTTACGACCAAGTTACGGCAAAAAGCTATCCGAATATGCTTGTTACTGCAGGATATCACGACTCTCAGGTTCAATATTGGGAGCCAGCAAAATGGGTTGCCAAATTAAGAGACCTTAAAACAGATTCTAATGTCTTGTTTTTAGATACCAATATGGAGGCTGGACATAGTGGGGCTTCGGGTCGTTTCGATGCTTTAAAAGATGTCGCAAAACAATATACTTTTATCCTCCAACTCGAAGGAAAGCTAGACTAATTTTTTTTATTAAATTTGCAACACTTTTTAGTTACTAAATATGAATCAATCATTGAATACCTATCAAAGCATACTAGAGTTGATAGGTAACACACCTCTAATTCAGCTAAATAATAGTGTAGTGGATTACAGGGGTGAGTTTTTTGCAAAGTTTGAAGCGTTCAATCCAGGCCATTCAAATAAGGACAGAATAGCAATTCATATTATAGAAGAAGCAGAACGCAGAGGCATACTTAAGCCTGGAGACACTATTATTGAAACTACTTCTGGGAATACTGGCTTTAGTTTGGCAATGGTTTCTATGATTAAGGGCTACGATTGTATATTAGCAGTAAGCTCAAAATCTTCAAAAGATAAAATTAATATGTTGAGTTCTATGGGGGCTCAAGTGCATGTTTGCCCTGCAAATGTTCCTACAGACGATCCTAGGTCCTATTATGAGGTCGCTAAAAGACTTCATGGAGAGATTAAGGAATCGGTTTATATCAACCAATATTTTAACGAGCTTAATGTAGATGCACATTACCGCTCTACAGGGCCTGAGATTTGGAAACAAACTGAAGGAAAAATCACTCACTTGGTTGCCAGTAGCGGTACAGGGGGAACAATTTCAGGTTGTGCTAAATATTTAAAAGAACAAAATCCTGATATTCAGATAGTAGGGGTAGACGCTTATGGGTCTGTACTCAAGAAATATCATGAAACTCAAGAGTTAGACCCCAATGAAATTTACCCATATCGTATCGAAGGTTTGGGAAAAAATTTAATTCCTACAGCCACTCATTTTGATCTTATTGATCAATTTGAAAAAGTGACTGATGAGGAAAGTGCGCACCGTGCGAGAAGTATCACACGTTCCGAAGGAATGTTTGTGGGTTATACCTCGGGTGCTGCCATGCAAGCTGTTCACCAGCTCTCAGAAAAAAACTATTTTAAAAAATACAGTGTTGTAGTTGTCATTTTCCCAGATCACGGATCTCGATATATGAGTAAGATTTATAGTGAGGATTGGATGGGAGAACAAGGCTTTTTTGATGCGGATAACGAATCACAGCAAAATATTGAATACATTAATGATCAAGCTTCTGATAAATGAGAGATTTATTTGAGAGAATACATGAGAATAAAGGGCCGTTGGGAAAATGGGCTTCGCAAGCTGAAGGTTATTTTGTCTTTCCAAAACTCGAAGGACCTATTTCCAACCGAATGAAATTCAAGGGAAAAGAAGTAATTACATGGAGTGTAAATGACTATTTAGGGCTAGCAAACCTTCCCGAGATACGTAAAGTTGACGCTGAAGCAGGAGCTGATTACGGGGCTGCCTATCCTATGGGGGCCAGAATGATGTCCGGTCATACTGGACTGCACGAACAACTTGAAAAAGAGCTTGCAGACTTTGTAGAAAAAGAAGCAGCTTACCTGCTCAATTTTGGATACCAAGGCATCCTTTCTACGGTTGATACCCTAGTGGGTAAGGATGACGTGATCGTTTACGACGTTGATGCACATGCTTGTATAGTTGATGGTGTTCGATTACATTTAGGTAAGCGTTTTACCTACAAGCACAATGATGTAGAAAGTCTCGAAAAGAACCTACAACGCGCAACCAAAGTTGCAGAACAAACAGGTGGAGGAATACTTGTTATTTCGGAAGGAGTTTTTGGTATGCGAGGAGAGCAAGGGAAATTGAAAGAAATCGCTGCACTTAAAAAGCAATACAACTTCCGCTTTTTAGTAGATGATGCACATGGTTTTGGAACCCTTGGAGAAAACGGTAAAGGAGCTGGAAACGAACAAGGTGTTCAAGATGAAATAGATGTTTATTTCGCAACTTTTGCCAAGTCAATGGCGTCTACTGGAGCTTTTGTAGCTGCAGACAAAGAAATCATTGACTACTTAAAGTACAACATGCGGTCGCAAATGTTTGCCAAGTCCTTACAAATGCAATTAGTAAAGGGAGCCTTAAAACGTTTGGATCTTTTGCGTACCCGTCCTGAGTTTAAAGCAAAATTGTGGGAAAATGTCAATGCGCTTCAAAACGGACTAAAGAAAAATGGATTCGACATCGGAACGACTCAAAGTTGTGTTACTCCTGTATACCTTAAGGGAAGCATCCCTGAAGCTATGGCTTTAGTCAAAGATCTACGAGAAAACTATGGAATCTTTTGTTCAATTGTAGTGTATCCTGTAATTCCTAAAGGCTTGATTCTCCTCCGTTTAATTCCAACCGCAACACATACACTAGAAGATGTTCAAATTACTTTGGAAGCATTTGCAGGTATTCGTGAAAAACTGGAAAACGGAACCTATAAAAGACTTTCAGAATCAGTTAAGGCAGTTTAATAGCCTTTTAATCATTGAGCATAACAGGCATTACCAATAAGGTAACATCTTCTCCTTCTACTGTATGATCTAAAGGGGTCAATAAGCCCGCACGATTGGGCAGTGACATGGATAATTTTACCTCATTGCATTCCATATTATTGAGCATTTCGATAAGGAATCTAGAATTGAATCCAATTTGCATGTCATCCCCTTGATAGTCACACTCAAGACGTTCTTCTGCACTATTACTATAGTCAAAATCTTCAGCTGAAATCTGCAATGCTGCTCCTGCGATCTTTAAGCGAATTTGATGCGTTGTTTTATTGGAGAAAATACTCACTCTTCGAACAGAGTTTAGGAAATTCACTCGGTCGACTTGCATCTGATTTGGATTTTCCTTTGGAATCACAGCCTCGTAGTTAGGATACTTTCCATCAATAAGTCGACACGTAAGTACGGATTCACCAAATGTAAACTGTGCATTGGTTTCATTATATTGTATATTGATTTCATCTGAAACACCTTGCAGTATTCCTTTGAGTAACTGAAGAGGCTTTTTTGGCATGATGAACTCTGAAGCAACTTCAGATGTAGCATCAGTACGCGTGTACTTTACTAGTTTGTGAGCATCTGTAGCTACAAAAGTCAATGCTGTATCGGAAAACTGGAAAAACACACCACTCATCACCGGTCTTAAATCATCATTGCCACTTGCAAACAGTGTACTGTTGATTGCGGTGTGAAGCAAGCTAGATTGCACTGTAGTTGTCTTAGAATCAATTAATTCTGCCGCTTTTGGAAATTCCTCCCCGGGAACATAGGCAACTGCATATTTACCGTTATTTGCGCTTATTTCCACAGTGTTTCTATCTGTCATAACAAAAGTCAAAGGCTGTTCGGGAAAGGTCTTTAAGGTATCCAATAGCAAACGAGCGGGTAGTGCCAGTGAACTATTGCTTTCTGATTCAACAGTTATTCGAGTTGAAAAGGTAGTTTCTAAATCAGAAGCCGACAAGGTCAACGAATTTCCATTGACTTCGAACAATAAATTGTCTAATATAGGTAGTGTATTGGTACTGTTTATAACTCCTCCTATCATTTGAAGCTCTTTAAGAAGTGCGGCACTGGAAACTATAAATTTCATTTGTAAATCGGTATTAATTTATTTTTTTAAAAGGTAAATCCTTTATTTAGTGATACGTTCACTAGGCTTGTTTTAGATTGTGATACTTACTCTCAAATATATTTGAAATGCTTTGATTGATAAAACAAACTTATCAACATTTAAGTTCCTAAATGTTTACTTCTTTCTAGTTGGTTCAACCATCCAAAACCCAACCCAATCAGCAGTGGACTAAGT
The DNA here is from genome assembly GCA_964583375.1 of uncultured Flavobacteriaceae bacterium. Classification (GTDB taxonomy): domain Bacteria; phylum Bacteroidota; class Bacteroidia; order Flavobacteriales; family Flavobacteriaceae; genus MS024-2A. The sequence continues at coordinate 2,532 of CAZOWC010000016.1, read as the reverse complement.
AGCATCATGACTTTCAAAAGTATCCCTTTAGCTTCAATTTTTTGAGCGTCTAAATAGGCTAAATTCCATTTTTTTTGACGGATAAGAAGTCCATCTAAATTTCCACTCAGGTAGTGAATTGCATGCATTAACAGCTGTTTGTTTGCGTAAAAATTATTGGTCCATTTATCATAACCCAATTGGAGTGGCGCACCCTTATCAAGTTGATTTTCACCTAGATTACCATCACTAAAAAGAATGCTTTTACTCTTTCCTTTATTTAAGTGATTTGCATTTTTCATGGGTAAGATACGGTTTGCAAATAGTGATTTTTGTTCTCCTTCTGTCAATAATCCTAATATTTTTGAAGGTTCATCATATCCACTGGGTTGAATTTTTTCAGTGGCTTGATCCAATGAAACAACTACTGGCATCCCTGCCGTTTTGGTAAAACCTGAGGTTTGAAGTAATACCGATTGATCCATTGTATTTTCAAGTATATCGATTGGACTGGCAAATTGGGTAAGCAATGGTCCAATGCGTTCGCCAATCAAGTTGGATTCTGGCTTAGAAAGCGGATTGTAAGACCATGGGTAGGGTATGAATTGGGTGTTGTTTGCAGAACCATTTGCCAGCACAATAGGGGCACAATAAAGGTCCTGTACTAAGGTTTTATTGATCCGTATACCCTGATTAAAAAAATAATCGTCCAAATTCAACTCCAAAGGAAAGCCATAAGCTCTTCCTGCACTGTTAAATAAACTGTCTCTATCAATAGCAACTCCGTTGACCAGCCAAAGAATTCCGCCCCCCTGAAGACTGTATTGATCTAAAATATATTTTTCTGCTTGGGTAAATGCCTTATTAGGGTTGCTTATGATTAACGCTTTGAATCGATTCAAGTTTTTAAGACTCTGCTCAGGACTGATTTCTGGATTTTTAAGGTCAAACGATGCTAGATTGTAGTAGGATCTCAATGACTGAAGAAAATCAGCCAGTTTAATATTTTCAGAAGTTTGATGTGAAGTTAAAATAGCAATAGTTGATTTTGTTTCCCTTGTCACTTTTCCAATTCCATCCATGATAAGGTATTCTATTTGTTGTATAGAACGACTGATTTTATCTTGATCAGTATCACCGAGTTGTTTGCTGAGTAGTGAAACCCTTTCTGAAAAATCCCCATAGTTTATAATCATCCAAGGAAAAACCATACTTTCATACCGTTGGCCGTCCTTCTTGTTAATAACAATTTCAGGACTCATACCGTATTGTTGCATTTCTCTTACCACTGTTTCATTAGTGCCGATTTCAAAGGGGTCGTTGTATTGAATGATCAGTTTGGATGTCACATATTCAAGCTGATTGAGAAATACGTCCAATTCTCCTCTAAATTCTCTGTAGAGTCCTGGCAAGTCTCCAGTTAAAAAAACATCTATGCGTAATGGCTTGTCGAGACCTTTTAATTGAGTAAGAGTTGTTTCAGAAAGACTGTAACGTCGATCTGAAGTTAAATCAAAACGCAAACTGAATTGATGACTAGCTTGCATCAAAATAAAACTGAGCACTAGAGCGATAAGTGGTTTTTTTAATGCATTCATTTGCGTTTCTTTTTTTGAATAAGCTCAACACCTGTGAGGAAAAGAGTGAATATCATCCCAAAAAAGTAAAACAAATCCTCCAAAGCGATTATTCCTCGGCTAAGATTACCGTAATGCACAGAAGCTCCTAAACTATTGATCCATTTATACCACAGAACAGTAGGAGCAAAATCCGCGATAAATGACCAAAAGTAAAGGTGAATAAAACAGGTAATTACTCCAAGCAAAAAAGAAGCTACTTGACTCTGAAAAATCAAGGAGGCACAAATGCTCGTTACCATAAAGAGTAAGGCGAGTAAAAACAATGCTAAATACGAACAACATAAGGCTCCCCAATCCAGTTTCGTACCCTCTTGCAATAAACCATCAAGTGTAAATGGATGTAGTAATGTAGGAAACAGTGCAATACTTAAGATCAAGAGTACCCCTAACAGTTTGCCGGCAAAAATCTGATAAGGACGCAAAGGCTTGGTCAAGAGTAATTCAAAGGTTCCCTGAGCAAATTCCTCCGAAAAGGTTCTCATGCTTAGGGCAGGTATTAAAAAAAGAAATAAAATAGGGCTTAATTCAAAGAAAGGATTAAAATCACCCAGCTCTCTGTTCAGTAAATTAAAAGGTGAACTAAAAAACCAAAGGGTTAATGCGATAATGAGTAGATAACCACCAACAACCAAATAACCAGTAAGTTGACAAAAATATAACCGTAATTCTCTCTTTGCGATGCTCCACATATTAGTCGAATTGAATTGTTACGGGATCGCGGTAATCCAATCCAAAAAGAGATCCCGCACTGCCCACTGTCAGTGGATTGCTTTTGTATACAGCTAGCTCCAGGTGCCCAGCAGAATTGAATAAAGCTAGTTTTTTACCATCTTCTTCTCGCTTTGATTTGGGTAATTCAAAATCGATTGCGTCACCGTAGCCTTTGTACACTGTTTTAAATTTTACAGAACGT
>CAZOWC010000015.1:0-15090 GCA_964583375.1 uncultured Flavobacteriaceae bacterium | reverse complement strand
ATTTTAACATAGAATCAAATGAAAATTGCACTTTTAGGATATGGAAGAATGGGTAAAGCAATAGAAAAATTTGCTCTTGACAGAGGACATGAAATTGTATATATATCAGACAAAGATGAAACTCAAGGTGATTTATCATTAGCTGATGTTGCTATTAACTTTAGTGTTCCTCAAGCCGCTGTGGAAAACATTAAGTCAGCTTTAGCAGAAAATATTCCTGTAGTCTGCGGTACTACCGGCTGGTTGGATCACTATCAAGAAGTGGTAGACTACTGTAAGGCAAATCAAAGTGGATTTCTCTACGCATCTAATTTTAGCATAGGAGTAAATCTATTTTTTAAAATAAACACCCTTGCAGCAAAGTTGATGAAACCACATCAAGAAAAATACCATCCTTCACTGGAAGAAATTCACCACATACACAAATTGGATGCACCAAGTGGAACAGCACTAACTCTTGCAGATGCTGTTTTAAACGAGTCCGATCTTAAGGGATGGGAAATTGATGGCAACATTAAAGACAAACTCAATATCAGCTCCATCCGGGAAGGAGAAGTACCTGGAACCCACACAGTAAAATATACTTCATCAATAGACGAAATAAGTTTAAAACACCAATCCTTTGGTCGAAAAGGTTTTGCTTTAGGTGCGGTAGTAGCAGCTGAATGGCTAGCGGATAAAAAAGGTATTTATTCGATGAATGATGTTTTAAATATTTCTTAATTCTAGGGCTCATTAATGTGAACCCCTTATATTTGATAAAAATCGTCAAGATATGACACTATACCAGTGGATTCTTTTTGCTTTAACACTTCAATTAATTCATTTTTTAGGAACCTGGAAACTATATGTGACTGCTGGATTTAAAGCATGGCAAGCGGCTGTACCCATTTACAATGCGGTCATTTTAATGAAAATAATTAACCGACCAAAGTGGTGGGTCATTTTGCTTTTTATCCCAACTATCAATTTAATAATCTTCGGTATTATTTGGGTTGAAACTATAAGGAGTTTTGGTAAAAATAAAGCAACTGACACCCTAGCTGTCTTGTTGACTTTCGGTTTGAGTATTTTTACTCTGAACTACAGTAAAAATTTAAAACATATCCCAGATCGTAGCCTCAAACCCCGAACAGGTTTTGGAGAAACCGTAAGTTCGATTCTTTTCGCTGTAGTTGCTGCGACCTTCGTACACAATTATTTTATTCAACCTTATATCATACCAACAGGTTCTTTGGAAAAATCACTTCTTATCGGTGATTTTCTTTTTGTAAGTAAATTTCATTATGGAGCACGTACACCTATGACAGCGGTTTCTGTTCCTATGGTACACGATACCATACCTGTCATGAAAGTACGCTCTTATCTCAAAAACCCTCAACTCCCCTATTTCAGATTGCCTGCTTTACAAAAAATAAAACGCAATGATATTGTAGTTTTCAGTTGGCCTGCCGATACTGTACGTCAGTTTTTTGTGAAAGAAAAAAGAGTTGATAAGCCCATAGATAAAAAATCAAACTATGTGAAACGTTGTGTTGGTATTCCTGGAGATACTCTTGAAATCATCAACGGATTAGTGCACACCAATGGAGAAAAAAACAACTATTCTAGCAGGGCTAGAATACAATTCAGCCATAGTGCATATGCAAAAAAAGGAGTCTCCTCTAGAAATTTATTAGCTGAGGGCTTTGAGTCGTTTTACAGGAGATATAAGATTGAAAACATTACTGAAAATAGTTATAAAGAGTTAATACCCTTCATCGTTGGACGCTCGGGAAATACCATTGATAACTTTGTGGTGATCACAGAGTCAAAGGGACTACCAACTGATCTTGTAAGAAAATTAAGGCTGCGTGTTAGTGAATTGCTCGAAACTAAAAAAGACATGATCTTGACCCTTGATGAGGCAGAAAAATTAAAAGCCATCTCAGGGATCGATAGTGTCGTTCGACGAATCAGTACAGACAAAGTTCCAAATGAAACGTTTTTCCCGAATAAAATACCCTACAACTGGAACGAGGATAACTTTGGACCCCTTCTGATTCCCAAGGGAGGAATGACCGTAGACCTCAACAAAGACAACCTACCTTTATACAAAAAAATAATCACAGATTACGAGTTAAACGACTTAGAAACAACATCTACGGAGATCTTAATTAATGGACAAGCTAGCACTCGCTATACCTTTAAAAAAGATTATTATTGGATGATGGGTGACAACAGACACCAATCGGAAGATAGTAGGTTCTGGGGATTCGTTCCAGATGATCATATTGTAGGCAAACCTATTTTTATTTGGTTTAGCATTAAGGGAATCAATGATGGAATTAAAAACTGGTCTATTCGTTGGGACAGGGTATTTACCACGGTTGACGGTCCTGGCGAGCGCCTTTCCTATTTTCCATATTTTGCCGGTGTAATTGTCATTTGGCAGGGTTTTATTTTTTACCGCAGAAGGAAAAATAAAAAAGTAGCATGACCGCTGTAGTGTGTCCGGCATATCTCCCCAATATTCATTATTGCAGCTGGATTATAGCTCAAAAACAGGCTTATTTTGTTAGAGACACCCATTTCCAGAAGCAGACATATAGAAATCGAACTGAAATCTACGGGGCAAACGGAAAACTTAAATTAACCTTACCTATTGTTCACAACAAAAGTAAGTCGCATCAAAAAGAAGGGGAAGTACAAATTGCAAATACAACCGCATGGCAAAAGCAACACTGGAAATCAATCAGTTCTGCCTATCGATCTTCTCCATACTTTGAATTTTACGAAGCAGATTTAATCTCATTTTACAAAGAGGAAGTAACACATCTTATGCAATTCAATCTCAACTTGCTAAATAAAATAATGGAATTGATCGAGTTTTCCATGTCCTATAAAATTGTAAAGTGGAAGAAGGATAACCACCAGCGAATGGATGACCTAGTTAATGCTAAAAAAAGTTTGCTAATTAATTTTGAACCTTACAGACAAGTTTTTGAAGAAAAAAATGGGTTCATACCCAACCTGAGCATCATTGATCTGCTTTTCAATTTAGGACCTGACACTCTAAGTTACCTTCAAAAGCATTCCCTTAAAAATTAACCCTTGCTTAGTTTTGCTGAGATCGGCCTATGATCAGATAATTTAACCTGGTGAGTCTTGTAGTCAATTACTCTTAGACTTTTGGAGGTAAATATAAAATCTATTCGAAGGGGCAGACTGGAAAAATAGTAGGTGGCACCAAGTCCAGCACCAGCTTCTGTAAAACTGTCAATACGATTCTTACTCAATAACTTATAGGATTCTGAAAATGCATTATTATTAAGATCAGTGCATATAACTTCTGGATAGGTATTGGAATGACTGAGAGTATTAAATTGACTAACTTGATTGCTTTGGATTTCAAAAACAGCTTGTAATTTTTTTCTAATCTTTTCTGAATAATTAGAACTGATCAAACTATCCGATCGATTAAGTCGAAAGGATTCAAAATGAAGATTATAAAATCTCAAAGTGTCCTTCTTCCAAATCAAATCACTTTGCATTCCTCCGTTTTGAGAACCTTCAAATGATATTAATTTTGAATTCACTAAGGGGTATTTGGAAATAATCGAAGATCCGATTTTACCACCATTCACATAGGGTATAAAAACTTGATAGGGGTAATCATTGAACTCTGGAGCTTCATTCTTTGAAAACTCTTGAAAGCAAATAATATCAGCTTTTGTCTCGTTTATAAAACTTTCGATTGAACTTGAAACTTCATCATCTTTAAGCCATTCAAAGCGGTTAAACAAACGCACATTATAACTCATCACATTCAACCCTTTAGAAGTAGCGATCCCCCTATTCTCAAATTGATATAGTAATTGCCATTCTTGCAAACTAATTGCCAATACTCCTATAAAAAGTAATGCTGGCCACTGAAATCGCAACAACCAAATCAGAAAAAATACAAGATTGATAATACTTAACAAGGGTACCAGAAGGGTAAGAAGTTGAATTTTGATAAACTCTCCCATAACGTTCATACTGAGGAGTTGAAGGACTAAAAAAAGTATGTTTAAGACAAGGAGTGTCTTAAATAAAAACGATCTCTTTGTAGCTTTTCTACTCACCTAGTTCTTTTTTCCAGCTTGGAAAAGGAAGTCCTTTTCTTTTTGAGTGAGGCTATCGTAGCCTGATTTACTGATCTTATCCAGTATAGCATCAATTTTATTTTGATCTATTTTCTGGCTAGTTTCTTTATTTTTCTTATTCGAGGTGGCTTTACTTTTGTAGACTGTTTTAAGGTTGGACTGCTTTTTAAACACATTTAACACTCGATTTGTAAAATTTTCAAATGGTAAACCTATATCCACTCCTTGATCCAACCGCCTTACATAAAAGTAACCCAGTGCAGCACCACCAAGATGGGCTATATGACCTCCTGCATTCCCGTAAGGAATTTGAATGACGTCTAATAATACAAAGGCAATGCCTAAATAACGGAGTTTAACATTAAAAAATATGATCCTTACCTCCAAGTCAGGTGAATAGGTCGCAATAAAAATAATGACTGCCATTACCCCAGCAGAGGCGCCAACCATAATTGGAGATGAATATTGAAAAGCGGGAAACAAAGTATAACTCAACATAAAAGTAAGCCCTCCTGAAAATATACCTAAAAAATAAACGTTCAAAAATGTCTTCGATGAAAATAAATTGAGAAATAAACGAGAAGCAAAATACAAGAGATACATATTCCAAAAAAGATGAAGTAATCCAGAATGCATAAAGCTATAAGTAAGAATAGTCCATGGCTTATAAAGCAAATCACTCCATTTTGCTGACAATTCAAACCAACCAATCATAACGCCTGAGGGAATGTTAAATAGATATAAGATGGTCTTTAAGAACAAGGGCAAAACAAAGCAAATAAAATTGATAAGAATTAGCTTTTCAGCCTCATTCATTTGCTGCAGACGATACCGTAGTTGGTCTTGAAAATTCATTAATTCCAGCGGTTTTGATCAAATTGAGTTTTTTTCCAATACCACATCATAATCAAGCCTGTGATTGCTCCTCCCACATGGGCAAAATGAGCTATGGGACCTATAGAATAAGAAGTGAATCCAAAAAATAAATCTCCCAAAATAAGCAGTGGAACCAGTACTTTAGCCTTAATTGGTATGGGTGGGAACAATAAAATCAAGCGGGCATTAGGAAATAAAAAAGCAAAAGCAACTAAAACGCCATATAGCGCTCCAGATGCTCCTACCATTACGGCGTTATATGCAGATAAACCTTTAAATAAATTGTCGCGTCCGACCTGTTCAATCAATGCATATGATAAGTCACGACTCTCATAAAATGTTGCGATTTGACTCCCTGTTTGACCCTGAGCAATTAGCAATTCAGAAATCTCATTGACTTGAAAATAATATAAGCCCAACTGTAAAGCCGCAGCTCCAAAACCTGTGGAGAGGTAAAAGAAAATAAATTTATTTCGACCCCACATTTGTTCTATTGGAATCCCAAACATATAGAGGGCAAACATATTAAAAAATATATGTCCCAAATCTCCATGCATAAACATATGGGTTAAAGGCTGCCAAAATTGAAATTTAGGGTTGGAAGGATAATGAAGCGCAAATAAATCAAAAACAACATCACCTAGAGAAATGGTGGCAATGAAAAAAATTACATTGATGATTAAAAGGTGTTTTACTGTGTCTGTGATATTTCGCATTAATTCAGCTTTTGTTCAATCTCTGTCTTTTCTAAAGTAATAAAAATCTGACGATTAAATGGGGATACAGCAGTTTCCTTACAGCCAAAAAAATCGTCAAGTAAACCTTGCTGCTCTTTTGAATCTAATAGCTTCCCAGAATTTATAGCTAGGCTCCTTGCCATAGTTTTCGCAACCTGATCTGCATGGCTAAAATGCTCCAAACTTGATTCTTCCTGATGCTCACTTAGAATAGATTCGATAACTCCTTCAATTTTAGCTGCAGGACAATGGTCTGGTACTCCTTTGATGAGTAACTTATTTTCTTTTAGCACCAATTGAAAACCTAACATTTCCAGTGCTCCCTCAATATGAGGAAACTGTTCAAGTTGCTGAGGATTCAACTCTACCTCCATAGGAAAAAGTAACTGTTGACTTACTCCTTTTTTATTCGTTATCGCATTTAAAAATCGCTCGTATAAAACACGCTGATGTGCCCTCCCCTGGTCAATAACCAACATATGAGTTTTTAAGGGGCAAACAATATACTTTGAAAACAACTGAAAAACTCTGGGGGCTTCTGGAACATCCATCAAAGACTCTTGAGGGGGGGTGATAGAAGTAATTCCTTCAGCATGTAAACCAGAATAGAGCCCTTCCCACTGTGGGTCTTTTTTAGATGAAGTCAATCTGAAATTATCCTCACTTTTAAAAGGATTAAAGTTAGAATCAACTTCAATAGGTGGTGGCACTGCAGTCTTATCCTTGAACGAATAGGGGACTTCCATAGAAGCGTTTTGCTCAAAATCAAGGGTAGGCATTACCTGAAAAATTCCAAAGCTGTGTTTTACAGCTGCCCTTAATATAGCGTACAAACTTTGCTCTTCTTCAAATTTAACCTCAGTCTTGGTAGGGTGAATATTAATATCAATAGTTTTAGGGTCTACAGTCAAATACAAAAAATATCCTGGCTGATACCCTGGCCTTAAAAGTCCCTCGAATGCAGCACTAACTGCATGGTGTAGAAATGGACTTTTAATAAATCGATTGTTGACGAAAAAAAACTGCTGACCCCTTGTCTTCTTTGTAAATTCAGGTTTAACAGCAAAACCTTTGATTTCAGCTACCGATGTTTTTTCCTCTACAGGAACCAACTGGGACTCCCATTTCGAGCCAAATACAGTGGCTATACGCTTTTTAACTCCCGAAACAGGCAGATCAAACAATTCGCTCCCATTATTATAAAACTGAAATTTGATTTCAGGGTGAGCTAGTGCCACTCGATGAAATTCGTCGATTACATGGCGCAATTCTACCTGATCAGATTTTAGAAAATTTCTTCTTGCTGGAATATTATAAAAGAGACTTTTTACAGCTATTGATGTGCCTTTAAGCTGGGTGGATAAGGATTCATCGACTACTTTACTTCCTTCAATTTTTAAACAATGGGAAACCTCATCATCTTCAGTTCGAGTATGTGTTTCAACATGTGCAATAGCTGCAATGGATGCCAATGCTTCGCCTCGAAATCCCTTGGTGGTTAGTGCAAATAAGTCCTCAGCTATATTAATTTTAGATGTAGCGTGCCGTTCAAAGGCCAAACAAAGGTCTGTATTACTCATCCCTTGTCCATCATCGATCACCTGAACCATGGTTTTCCCTGCATTCTTTATAACCAACTGAATATTTGAAGATTGGGCATCGACAGCATTTTCAAGTAACTCTTTAACCACAGAAGCAGGTCGTTGAATGACTTCACCTGCTGCAATTTGATTGGCAACATGATCCGGTAAGAGCAAGATTTTAGCAGACATTAATTTTGCAACATAAAAAGACTAAGGTCAAAATCCAAAATATAGAGTACTAAAAAAACGAGTGCTAAAATTATAATGAGTAAACGCAAGGACAGGGACCTGTTCTTTCGATTACGCATTTGCATACGCGCCTCTTTCCAATGCTGACCGAAGTCGTTACTGTTGTATGTATCTCGATATTTTGAAAACTTAGAATCAAAATCGTAGAGATTGCCCTCCTCTTTGCCTTTGTAATATCGAGGGGTATAATTATATCTACGGTTTTTTCTTAGCTTAAATAAGCTGGACTTTAACATAATCCAAAAATACAAGAAAGGCATGAAAATGTCGTCATCCAGACCCGAGAAAGTTCTTTTATTGAACAGCTCTAAGTTGACTCATCTGCAAAGCAGCAACTGCTGCTTCCGTTCCTTTGTTTCCATGCTTCCCACCGCTTCGGTCTTTCGCTTGTTGAAAAGTATCGTCTGTCAACACGCAAAAAACTACGGGTACGTCAGAAAGCACATTCAAGTCTTTGATTCCTTGTGATACTGCTTGGCACACAAAATCAAAATGCATGGTCTCCCCTCTGATAACACTACCTATGGCAATCACGGCATCGGGTTTTGAAGATTGTGCTTTTTTAGAACCATAGATCAATTCAAAACTTCCTGGGACTTCACAGATTGTGATATTTGAACTTTTTACACCGTGATGCTCTAAAGTTGTTACAGCTCCTTCACATAGGGCTTTTGTAATTTCATCATTCCACTGAGAAACGACTAAATGTATAGTAAAAGGGTTTCCATCAGGAACAGTATTGAAATCGTAAGCAGAAAGATTGGCAGTTGCCATGTCTTTAGGGATTCATATGTTCAAGTTTACCTTTCTGGACAGCAACCCATTTAGCCTCTTCAGCTTTAGGAAATTCTTTTTCAATTCGCTCTAAAAAAGAAATCGCTTGTTTGATTTTACCATTTTCAGCTCCCAAAATGGCTGCTTTGTATAGGTATTTAGGAGTAGAATACATATTTTCACTCACCTTTGAGGCTTGGATGTAATAGTCGTATGCATAATCTATCTGGCCTAGCTGTGCAAAAGCATCTCCTATAGCACCTTTTGCCAATGCACTTAATAAAATATCGTCAGTCTTGAACTGATCTAGATAAGTTATTGCATTTTCGTATTCTTTTAAATTGAGATAAGCCATCCCTGCGCTATAAGAAGCAAGTTTTGCAGCGGGTGTTCCTTTGTAGTTTTCAATAATATCTAAAAAACCGTACTTTCCTTCTCCCCCATTTAGGGCCCTTCTATAGAGTGAATCAGACTCGATACTGTTAACAGCCAATTCAAAATAATACTGCGCTTGATTTAGTTCACTTACGGCCTCTTGAGATTTAGGCTCTACTACAAAATTCTTGTACCCAAGATAACCCAAGACACCTATAGCCACGACTCCAATGATTCCTAAAATAAAATTCTGATATTTAATAACCCACTCTTCTGTTTTATTGGCCGTAGTGTCTAGTGTCTCAAAGACCTCTGCAGTTGCACTTTCCTGGACAGCTTCAATCTCCTTGCCTGGAGTGATGGATTTTTTTGCACCTCTTTTTTTGTATGTTGCCATGGTAACTTATTTTAGCGCCTAAAATTAGTCTTTTTATTCTAAATCAAAAAGCTTAAAGCTAGCATCTAAGTTATTATTTTTGCAATTCATGCTTTTAAAACAACTCACCCTTACTCAATACAAGAATATCAATTCTAGAACTTTTGAACTCAATCCAAAGATTAATTGCTTTCTTGGGGATAATGGAGTAGGAAAGTCTACGGTTTTAGATGCAATTTACCATCTTGCCCTAGGAAAAAGCTACTTTAATCCTATCGCAGTTCAAAACATCCAATTTGGACAAGATTTTTTTGTTCTTGAGGGTAGGTTTGAAAAAGAAGAACGGGAAGAAAAAATTATTTGCAGTTTAAAAAAAGGACAAAAAAAAATAGTGAAACGCAATGGAAAGGTCTACGAAAAACTTGCTGATCATATCGGTTTAATCCCAACGGTCATCATATCACCTTTAGATCGTGACCTGATCTCGGAGGGGAGTAGCACAAGAAGAAAATTTATAGATGGAGTGATAGGGCAAACAGACAAATTATTTTTACAGCATCTAATGGAATATACCAAGATACTTTCACAGCGAAATGCCCTGCTAAAATATTTTGCCATAAATCAAACTTTTGATCAGGATACGCTTGAGATTTACAATAAGCAATTGGTAGAGCGAAGTACTCAAATCTATCAGAGTCGTAAAGGATTTATGGAAGCTTTTATTCCAATTTTTAAATCTCGCTATCAAGAAATCAGTAGCCAGGACGAATTTGTCAATCTTGAATACGAGAGTCAACTCAATGATGCAGATCACCAAGAAATGCTAAATTCTAGTTTAACTAAAGATCGGATGATTCAATATACCAGTGTGGGAATTCACAAGGATGATGTTTTGTTTTTAAAAGGCGGTCAACCCATTAAAAAATTTGGTAGTCAAGGCCAACAAAAAACATTTCTAATAGCCCTTAAATTAGCACAATTTGACTTTTTAAAGTCACAAACTGGAGGTGCGCCAATTTTATTACTTGACGATGCTTTTGACAAATTAGATCAAAAGAGAGTATCTCAAATTATCGCTCTAGTAGATCAAAATGACTTTGGTCAAATATTCATAACCGATACTCACGAGGACAGAACATTGAATGCTTTAGAAAAGACAAATGCAGGCTATGAAATTTTTAAATTATAATTTTTGAAAAAAGGATTTATACTTTTATCATTCGTAGTTTTATCCGCTTGCCAAAACAGTTCAAAGCCCGATTTAAATCAACTGAACGGATATTGGGAAATTGATTTTGTACAGCAGGAAAATGAGACTTTCCAAAACAAACAATCAAATTCCCTTTATGACTTTTATTCAATGAAAGATGGCAAGGGAATTTATAAAAAAGTTTCCCCTCAACTCGACGGAAGTTTTTTAACTACTGAAAGTAATATACCATTTGAAATTAAAGAAGATAATGGTACTTTTAAAATTAAATTTAACTCTCCTTGGAATATGTGGCAAAAAACAATCAAACAATTGGATTCTCAGAAGCTTGTTCTATTTCATCAAGACCGAAGTTTTCACTACAAAAGACCTTTAATCAGTAAATTTCCAGAATTCAATGAGTGATCCAAAAGACAAACGCGAGCCCAAACCTATTAAGTCTGTTTTAAAGGATATTATTGCCCGAAAGCCACTTAAAAAAGGTGTTCAGCAAATTAGGATATGTAATGCATGGGCAGAGACCATGGGAGAAAATATAGCCAGCTATACCGATAATGTTCGGTTTTCTCACAACACCCTCTATGTAACGCTTCATTCTGCTCCACTAAAAATGGAATTGAGTTACGGCGTAGACGATTTAGTCAAGCGCATCAATGAGCATTTAGAGGGAGATTATGTACAAAAAATTGCTTTAATCTAGAAGCACTCTCTTTGCGAAAAATGAAAGGCTGCTTCGATCGAAGCATTTTCATCACTATCAGAACCGTGAACAGCATTTTCACCCATAGAGGTAGCGTATAGCTTTCTAAGGGTCCCCTCAGCTGCTTCAGTGGGATTAGTAGCACCAATCAAAGTTCTAAAATCACTTACTGCGTTTTCTTTTTCCAATAAAGCAGCGACTATAGGCCCGCGTGTCATAAAACTGACCAATTCGCCAAAAAAAGGACGCTCGTTGTGAACCTCATAAAAAGCCTCTGCATCTCTTTTTGTAAGCTGGGTCAATTTTAGAGCCTTGATTTTAAAACCAGCTGAAGTAACTTTTTCAAGAATATTTCCTATGTGCCCGTTTTCAACTGCGTCGGGCTTTACCATCATTAAAGTTTTGCTAGCCATTTTTTTTATTTGCACCAAAATTACTAAATGAAATTTAAAGGGAATGATAATTCTGCTAAAGTTCTCCAATATGAAAAAATAAATTGAGTAGAAGGGCTGACTTAAGTGAAAATGGTATCTTAGCGGCAGCATGGAAAAAGACTTTATATCGACGCTCAAGCAACGTCTTCAAACCCCTAAAAAGGCAGTAATTATTCCTCATAAAAATCCAGATGGAGACGCCTTAGGCAGTACTTTGGCTTGGATGCACTTTCTACAAAATGAAAATCATGAAGCGCTCATCATTTCACCTAATGATTATCCCAAATTTTTAAACTGGCTGCCTGGCCAAGAACAAATTCTGATTTACAATCAAAAAAAAGAACTTGCAGAGAAAAAAATTGAAGAGGCTGATCTGATTTTTACCCTAGATTTCAATGCATTAACTCGAATCGACACCTTGGGTGATCTAGTTTCAAATGCAAAAGCAGAAAAAGTCATGATTGATCATCACGAGTCTCCTGAGGATTATGCAGAATTGATGTATTCTGATCCCCAGATGAGTTCAACTTGCGAGATGATTTACAGTCTTATCACTGAAATGAATTCAAAGTTGTTTACTCAAGAAATAGCAATTTGTCTTTATACAGGTATTATGACCGATACTGGTTCATTCAGATACCCCTCCACTACAGCAGAAACTCATAAAGCTATTGCACAGCTTGTAGAAAGTGGTGCAGACGGAACAGCGATACATCAAAATATCTATGACAGTTCTTCATTTAATAGATTAAAACTGTTAGGAATTGCGCTGTCCAACCTCAACCAAATCGAATCTCTTCCTGTTGTATTTATCACTTTGAAGCAAGCAGAACTCAACTCCTGTGACTATCAAAAGGGCGATACGGAGGGTTTTGTCAACTATGGCTTAAGTTTAGAAGGAGTTCAATTTGCCTGCATCATGATTGAAAACGAAAAAGAGGGGAAAATCAAAATGTCATTCCGTTCTAAGGGTTCGTTTTCTGTGAATGAATTCGCTAGAACCTATTTCGAAGGAGGAGGACATCATAATGCTGCTGGAGGTATGTCTAAAGATTCTATGGAAAAAACAGTGCATCGCTTCAAAACAGCAGTTTCTGAAATTGCAAATCAATTTTAAGAGAATGAAAACAATTGGAGTATTGGTATTTTCAATTTGCTTTTTCTCATGCGCACAGATAGAACCTCGAGCCCCGCTAAATAAGGAAAGAACTCTATTTTTAAACAGTTCTGCCCAAAGAAACAAAGAATTACTGTTGCAAGAAGAGCAACTCTTGGTTGAAAGTGCAGAAAAGGATAGTCTTTTGGATTTTCGCAAATCTGAGGCTGGCTTTCTCTATGCCTATGTAAAAAAAACAAAAGCCAATTCCCCCCTTCCTGTCAAAGGGGATCTAGTTCAGTTTCAATATGAAATCGAAGATTTAGATCAAAACATCATGTACGAAAAAGATAGCCTTGGAATTATTGAATACTCCATAGATGAAGAAGAACTCTTACCAGCCTTGAGAGTAGCTTTAAGAATGATGAAACCCAATGAAGTTGTGGTATTTCTTTTTCCTTCCTACCTTTGTTTCAGTTATCAAGGGGATGGAGATAAAATAGGAATCAACCAGCCACTCCGCTTTACAATTGAACGTTTAAATCGCCCTTAATTAATAATTTCCAAAATCATCAAATGAAAAAAATCTTATTTATCGCACTTGCTACCGCATTCATTACAGGATGTAAAACACAGCATCCCGATTTGGAGTCTGGACTTTATGCTGATATACAAACCAACAAAGGATCCATACTCTTAAAGCTGGCCTATGACAAAGCTCCCATTACAGTAGCAAATTTTGTCTCATTGAGTGAGGGTGAAAATCCTAAAGTCAGTGAAGAATTTAAATCTAAAAAATATTACAACGGTATCAAATTTCATCGAGTCATTCCTGATTTTATGATTCAAGGGGGAGACCCCACTGGTACTGGATCTGGTGGACCTGGATATAAATTTGATGATGAATTTAGCGATCTGTCTCACAAAGGACCTGGTGTGCTATCTATGGCGAATGCAGGACCTGGAACCAATGGCAGTCAATTTTTTATCACTCATAAAGCTACACAATGGCTGGACGGAAAACACTCCGTTTTTGGAGAGGTTATATCGGGACAAGAAGTGGTAGATAGCATACAGCAAAATGACCAAATTGAAGAAGTTATAATCATAAGAAAAGGAAAAGAGGCTAAACAATTTGATGCTCCAGATGTATTTGTCACTTATTTCGATCAAAAAGAGATTATTGCTAAAGAACGAGAGGCAAAACTGAACGCCATTATAGAAACAAATGTTTCAAAATTTGATGCGCTAAAAAGCAAATCAACTACAACTAAATCAGGACTTCAGTACCAGATTACCAAAAAAGGAAGCGGAGCTTCGGTAAAATCAACCAATAAGGCTACGGTTCATTATGCAGTATATTTTGTTGACGGAACCTTACTTGAAACCAGCAAGCTCGAAATTGCAGAGGCTAATGATCAAGTCAATATTCAACGTAAAAATACCAATCAATACAATCCAATTCAAGCTACCGTTGGACCAGAAGACAGTATGATTGAGGGATTTAAAGAAGGACTTCGATTACTCAGTCAAGGAGACCAAGCTACTTTATTCCTCCCCTATACTCTAGCTTATGGAGCAAATGGTGTTCAAGGAATTCCCCCTCAATCAGATTTGATTTTTGAAGTTGAGGTTGTAAGCGTCGATTGATACAATATTAAGGGAAGCAATTTCTTTCCTTTTTATTTTAGATTTTACTTGAAATTTTAGTTTCTATAAACTAAATCCTTTTAAACAAATGAATAAGACCAAGTGGATACTCGTTTTCTTACTGCCTGTCCAGTGGTTAAGCATTCATCTGATTAAAAATCAATCCCTTTGGATAGAACAAATTTACAGTCTAAAAGTTTATCCAGTATTTTTTAAACTGCAGCGTTTTTTCTTTTCACCTCTCCCCTTTTCAATTGGCGATCTGGCTTATGGACTTGCTATAGTTTATATCACGTGGAGCACATTACGACTTTTTAAAAGAAAGCTAAAGGTTAGAACTTTAATTCTAAATACTTTAGCTACTGCTTCTTTGTTGAGTTTGTTCTTTCATTTGCTTTGGGGTCTCAATTATTATCGAATCCCCTTAAATGAAAAATTAAACTATAATTTGGAATACAATGAAGATCAATTGGAAGAGACGTTAAAGTCCATAATTGAATCTACCAATAAACTCCATCAAAGCCTTACTCAATCTGATAGTGTTGCTGTTCAAATCCCCTACTCAAAAAAAGAAATCAAAAAACAACTACAATCAAATTTCCACTTCAAACTATCTGATTTTAAGATCCAACCTTATTTAAAAAACTCACTCTGGAGTACTGTGCTAAGTTATATGGGTTTCGCGGGCTATCTCAACCCATTAACCCTAGAATCTCAGGTCAATAGAAAAATACCTAAATTAAACTACATCACTACTGCAGCTCATGAAATGGCACATCAATTGGGAATTGCATCTGAATCAGAAGCCAATTTTATAGCCTATTATAGTTGTGCTTTTCATTCAGATACTTATATACAGTTTTCTGGCTATAGCTTTGCCCTTCGTTATTGCTATTCTGAGCT
>CAZOWC010000014.1:0-15801 GCA_964583375.1 uncultured Flavobacteriaceae bacterium | reverse complement strand
AAATTAATAAAGTTCTGATAGTCTCGTATTTTTTGAGTTATATAGTTCTATGGATTAATCTGACGGCTGAGTTTTTTTTGCAAGGCTGTTTTTTTTGCAACCCCATCAAAGTCATCAGTGGCATCACCTGAGGTGATGAATAAATTTTGTTTTTTTAAGATTTTGATGATTTTACTTTTAATCAATAAATCCCTTGCTGGACCTATTGCCCCTACTACCATCACTCGAATTCCTTTTTGTTGAAGACTGAGGATCAGTTCATAAAGTTGTTCCGAAGCGGTACTGTCTATATAATTAACTGCACGCATATTGATAATAAAACCTTTAACCGTATTTTCATTTTCTTCAATAGCCTTAGAAACAAGTTCTTTAAAATATTGAATATTTCCAAAAAAGAGTTGAGCGTCAAAACGAAGAATGATAAGATCATCTCGTTGAACTACTTCATCAGGGAAACGATTGATATTCTTAAAGTAATTGGTTTTTCCTATCCTTCCTAGAAATGCGTGATGAGGTTTTGAGGCCCTGTAAACTAACAATAAAAGAGAAATCACTATACCCATTCCGATTCCTTTAGTAATACCTAAAAATAGCGTAGCTAAAAATGTTAGAACTAGTATAGCGAATTCATCTTTTCTTTTTTTATATAGACGAACAGCAAATTTAAAATCGATTAAATTAACTACAGCGACTATGATAATGGATGCTAGTACTGCTTTTGGTAAGTAATAAAACCATTGGGTAAAAAACATTAAAGTTAAGCCTACTATAAGAGCAGTAATCAATGCTGCCATTCCTGTTTTTGCACCAGCTTGATCATTTACAGCGGTTCTGGAAAATCCACCTGTGGTAGGATAAGACAGAAAAAAGGACCCTACGATATTCGAACTCCCCAAGGCAATAAGTTCTTGGTTGGGATCCACTATATGCTCCTTGTGATTTTCTTCGATAGCTTTTGCTACAGAAATAGCTTCCATAAAAGCAACTAAAGCCAAGGTAAGTGCCGTTGGTAGCAGTTGTTTAATAGTGTCCATTTCTAAAACTGGGGTTTGAAATGAGGGTAATCCTTGCGGTATTAAACCAACTACAGCCACACCTTGTTTATCGAGCCCATTAAAATAAACCCACGAGATTCCCAATACCACTGCGATTAAAGCTGAGGGGATTTTACGATTCCAATTTTTAATCAAAAGTATCAGAACAACACTCAAGAAACCAATGATTAAGGTTGCAAAATGAACGGGTACATTAGATTGGAGAATGGATTCAATAACGATGTGGAGTTGGTTGCTTTGAGAGAGTTGAATTCCCAATAAATGCTTTAATTGACTAAAACCTATAATAATTGCTGCTGCTGAGGTAAACCCACTGATCACAGGCTTAGATAAAAAGGAGACAATAAACCCCATACGAAACAAGCCTAGGAGTAATTGAATAGCACCCATAAGCAGGGCCAAAAGGATAGCCATTTGTATGTATTGTGAAGGCTCGACTATTGAAAGGGCACTCAATCCTGCAGCTACTAATAAGGAGTCCATAGCTACTGGTCCAAAAGCCAGTTGTCTAGAAGTCCCCAAAAAAGCATATACAATTTGTGGAGTCAATGAAGCATACAAACCATAAATAGGTGGGAGTCCTGCAATTAGTGCATATGCCATTCCTTGTGGGATCAGCAATACAGCCACTGTAATACCTGCTAACAAGTCGCTTTTAAAGTAATCTGAACGGTAGTTCGAGATCCATTCTAAAAAAGGAAAATATTTTTTCAGATCTTATAATTTTAATCAAATGTAATACAGATGAATAGAATGGGTGTAACCGAAGTTACATCAGCCTTCAAATTTTAATCAATAATTAATTGAAATTGTGTTTCTACCCAAAACAACTTTTCCTTGATTTTCCATTTTCTTGAGCAGTCTTGAAATGACCACTCTTGAAGAATTTAAGTCCATCGCAATTTCAAGATGTGTAATTTTAAGTGTTTTGCTCTTGGTCACTTTGCTTTTATCTTTTATGTATTTTTCTAAACGTTCATCCAACTTTAAAAAAGTAAGTGCATCAATAGCTTTGAGCATCTCGCTCAATCGATTTTGATAGTTTTCAAAAATGAAATTTCTCCATGATCGATACTTCGTGAGCCAATCATCCATAAAGGCTACAGGGACCATAACTAAAGTTGTATCGGATTCGCAAATTGCTCTGATTTCACTTGAGGTATTTTCCAAGCAACAATTCAAAGTCATTGCGCAAGTACTCCCAAATTCTACAAAGTATAATAGTAATTCTTCGCCAGAATCGTCTTCCCGAACAACTTTGATGGCACCTTCTAACAAAAGAGGTATAAATTTTATACGCTCTCCTAGATCAATCATGATTTCTCCTTTGGGAACTTGTTTGATAGTACTTACTTTTAGAATCTCTTCAAGCAATTCTTTTTCAAAAAGAAACTGGATGGGTTGAATGTTTTTCTCGTTGATCAAAGGGTTGAGATTAGGTGAATTTTTAGCCAAAAAATAGTCAATCTAATTTAGTGTTTTATCTTTTTAAAATAGAGAACCACACTTTAAAATTTGAAAGTTCCAAAAAAACTTACCTACTTTTGCAACCTAATCATTACCATATGGCTCAGAATTTAGTTATCGTAGAATCACCCGCAAAAGCAAAGACTATAGAAAAATTTTTGGGTAAGGATTTTAAAGTCGCGTCAAGTTTTGGTCATATTGCTGACCTGCCTGCCAAAGAATTAGGAGTTGATGTTGAGGGAGATTTTTCTGCTAAATATATCGTCAGCAGTGACAAAAAGAAATTGGTAAATGAGCTCAAGCGACTGGCAAAAAAATCAGAAACAGTATGGCTGGCAAGTGATGAAGACCGAGAAGGAGAAGCCATAGCTTGGCACTTGGCAAATACATTAGAATTGAATGAAAACAATTCGAAACGAATTGTCTTTTCAGAGATAACAAAAAATGCCATTCTTAAGGCCATAGAAAAACCTCGTTCCATCGACTATAATTTAGTGAATGCGCAACAGGCAAGGAGAATTTTAGATCGCCTTGTAGGATACGAATTATCTCCTGTTTTGTGGAGGAAAGTAAAATGGGGGCTGTCAGCGGGTAGAGTTCAATCTGTGTCTGTCCGATTGATTGTAGAGCGGGAGCGAGCCATCAGGAATTTTATACCAGCCCAAAGTTATAAGACTCAAGCAACGTTCTTGACTACAGCAGGAAAGGCAATACCGTCCCAACTTCAAAAGAATTTCCCCGAAAGCGAAGTAGCCCACGACTTTTTGACCCGAAATATCAATGCGGAGTTTAGTGTGCAAGAGGTGAGTAAGAAACCAGCTAAAAAGAGTCCAACGGCCCCTTTTACAACTTCCACCTTACAGCAAGAAGCTTCCAGAAAATTGTTTTTCTCGGTTTCTAAAACCATGACACTAGCACAAAGGTTGTACGAGGCAGGGCATATTACTTATATGAGGACGGACAGCGTAAATCTTTCAGCTGAGGCTCAAAAGCAGATTGCTTCTCAAATTCAAACAAATTACGGCGAGAAATACCTACAAGTCAGAAACTTCAAGACCAAAAATAAAGGAGCTCAAGAGGCCCATGAAGCCATTCGTCCAACAAATTTTTCAAACACTAGGCTAGATATTGATCGGGATCAGAGTCGTCTTTATGACCTGATATGGAGGAGGACAGTAGCCTCTCAAATGAGTGAAGCGCAATTAGAAAGAACCCAAATTCGTATTGGAAGCCCAGCACACGGGGAGTCTTTTGTGGCAAAAGGTGAAGTGGTGACTTTTGATGGGTTTTTAAAGCTGTATTTAGAAGGAATGGATGACCAAGAAGAGGAAGAAAGCGGAATGCTTCCAAAGGTTCGTGTCGGCGACGCATTATCACTTCAAAAAATGATTGCAACCCAGCGTTTTTCAAGACCCCCTTATCGCTATTCTGAGGCTTCTCTAGTTAAAAAAATGGAAGAATTAGGGATTGGAAGACCTTCTACTTACGCACCTACCATATCCACTGTTCAAAACAGAAAATATGTAGAAAAAGGCGCATCTGAGGGGGAGCCAAGAAAATACGAACAACTCACTCTTGCTGAAAACAGCATTGCCCAAAAAGAGCTTTCTGAGAAAGTTGGGGCAGATAAGGGCAAACTTATTCCGACCGATATTGGAATGATCGTTAATGACTTTCTAGTAGAAAACTTTCAAAATATTTTGGATTTTAATTTTACTGCAGAGGTTGAACAAAGCTTCGATGATATTGCTAAAGGAGGAAAAGATTGGACTGATATGCTTAAGCGTTTTTACAATCAATTTCACTCAACAGTTGAACACGTCAAAGAAAATGCTCAGCGAGAATCTGGAGAACGCGTTTTAGGTGTTGATCCTAAATCAGGCAGACCCGTTAAAGTTCGTTTGGGGAAATTTGGTCCGATGGCACAAATAGGCGATCCCGACGAGGAAGAAAAGCCTATTTATGCAAGTCTAGGTCCAAATCAACAATTAGAAAACATCAGCTTTGAAGAGGTAATGCAGCTTTTTGAAATGCCAAAAACTTTAGGGTCTTTTGAAGACGAAGAAATTGTTGTTAATAATGGCCGCTTCGGGCCTTACATCAAGCACAACGGCATCTTTATTTCTCTTCCGAAAGGAATGCTTCCTACTGAGGTAGACTTACCCACTGCAATCGAGCTAATTAAAGAAAAGCAAATCGCAGATGCCCCTATATATGTATTTAATGACTTGCCTGTTACTAAGGGAGTTGGCCGATTTGGACCTTTCCTAAAATGGAGTGGGATGTTTATCAATGTCAATAAAAAATACGATTTTGACAATTTAACTGATACGGATATCGTCACCCTAATTGAGGAAAAAATCCAAAAAGAAAAAGATAAGGTCATACACGATTGGAGTGATGCAGGAATCCGTGTTGAAAAAGCGCGTTGGGGGAGACATCATATCATCAGCGGAAAACAAAAAGTTGAAATTGGTAAAGAGGTAGATGCCAGTAAACTCACCCTTAAAGATGCTGAGAAATATCTTGAAAAGCCAAAAGCTAAGCCTAAAAAGAAAGCTACTAAAAAACGATGAGTCTTGAGCTACTAGTTCCAATAGAAAATGAAGCCTTAATTGGAATGACCCTTTTGCCCAAAGAAGTTTTGGGGAAAAGCATCAAATTGCATACGGAATCTTCAGGACTTCCAGAACTGCAGGGCTTAAATATTGCGATCATCGGCTTGCACGAAGACCGCAACAGTTTCTTTCCAAATTCACATTACGAACTCAATGCTTTTAGAAAAGAATTTTACGGTTTATATCCTTGCAATTGGTCATTGAATATAGCTGACTTAGGAGATTTGCCTAACGGTTCAAATGTTGAAGACACCTATTTTGCGATTAAGGAAATAGGTTACCATTTGAAACAAATGAATATTACTCCAATATTCATAGGCGGTAGTCACGACATGATTTTTCCGCTTTATCAAGTCTTTCAAGATTTTAATCAACTGGTCAATATGGTGTCCGTTGATCGCTCTTTTGATTTTTCACAGGAGGACGAGCTGATCTCAGGGCGGTCGTACATGAGTAGAATTATCATGGATAAACCCAATGTATTATATAATTATACCAACTTAGGATTTCAAAATTATTACTGTGCTACCGAAGAAAAAGATTTGATGAGCAAGTTATTTTTTGACAGCGTTCGCTTAGGTGAAGTTTTGGATTCGGTTTCAATTTCAGAGCCTGTTTTAAGAGATGCAGACATCGTCAGTATGGACATGAAATGCTTGACTTGGCAAGCCACAGCTGATCCTTTAAGAGGGAATCCTAATGGAATTGATTCAAGAGTCATTTGTGCCCTCACTAGATACGCAGGGATAAGTGATCGTGTTAGTTTTTTGGGAATACATGAATTGCCTTCCACACCCATGATGGACCAATTACTCGCCCAGATGGTTTGGTATTTTATTGAAGGGTATTCTTTGCGTTTTGACGAATATCCAATAGCCGTCAATCAAGGGTTTATCAAATACAGCGTTCAGTTGTCGGATCAAACCATGGTTTTTTACAAAAGCGAAAAAAGCCAACGTTGGTGGCTAGAATTAACAAATGATTCACATTTAAATAATAATTCGAAAAAAGCTGCGTTATTAGCTTGCACAGAAAAAGATTACGAGTCTGCAATACATGATCATATTCCCGAAAGGTGGTATAACGCTGTAAGAAGAATGAATTAAATACAGTAGATTTGAGCTTTCCTTTGCAAACAATAAATTGCAGACATAAACGTTTATATTACTTATATAGGGAAAAATTACTAGTTTTATATACTATACATACATAAGTGCTGGTTCTAATTAAAATATTAATGAAAAGACATTTAGTTTTGTTGACAATTTTCCTAATTATCGCTTCCTGCGGTAGTAATAACAGAGGAGAACTTATAGGTGTCAGGCAAAAAAAATGGTTTGGTGATAAGCCTTATGGAATGACACTGATTGAGGGAGGTGCATACATTATGGGAAAATCCGACGAGGACATCGCTCAACTTCAAAACGCTCCTGCACGAACTGTTACCGTTCCATCATTTTACATGGATGAAACCGAAATAACCAACAGTGAATACCGCCAATTCGTCTATTGGGTGAAAGATTCAATTGCTCTAGCCATGTTAGCTAGAAAGGCTGATGAATTAGAGTTAGGAGAAGATAGTGAGGGAATTGGAGAATTTGCATTTCAAGATGCCGACACAACCGATCTGAGTGAATTCCAAAAATATATGCGTACGAACTACTACGATTTAAGTGAAGATTTATATGAAGGAAGAGCTTTAAATTGGGATGCTGATTTGACATGGGACACAGAGGATTATGTAGATCAAAATTATGCTGAGGTAATGGATTCGTTATACCTTCCTCCAGAACAGTGGTACAACGGTGAGATCAAACTCGATGTTGCCAAATTAGTTTATGCTTATACTTGGTTTGATGCTGAAGCCGCTGCAGCAGAATCTAAAAGAACTAAACGACAATTTATTGATAGAACTCCCTTTATAAAAAAAGAAGAGGTTCAAATCTATCCAGACACTACAGTTTGGATTAAAGACTTCACATACTCTTACAATGAACCCATGCACAATGATTATTTTTCTCATCCTGCTTATCAAGATTATCCTGTAGTGGGAGTTTCTTGGAACCAAGCTGTTGCTTTTTGCAACTGGAGAACAAATTTTAAAAATGGCTATCAACGAGACAAAGGTGAACCGAATGTTAGCCGTTTCAGACTTCCTAATGAAGGAGAATGGGAGTACGCTGCCAGAGGAGGAATCCCTTCTGGAACATATCCGTGGGGATCACCGTATTTGTTGAATGATCGAGCATGTTTCTTAGCCAATTTTAAACCTTTAAGAGGAGACTATGCAGTTGACCAAGCAGTTTATACTGTTGAGGCAAAATCGTATTTGCCAAATGACTACAACCTCTACAATATGGCTGGAAATGTAGCCGAGTGGACCAACTCCTCTTACAATAGTGGGGGATATGAATATGTTTCATCACTGAATCCAAGTATGGGACTTTCTAGTGAACCAAAAAAGGTTGTTAGAGGAGGCTCTTGGAAAGATGTTGCTTATTTTCTAAGGGTAAGTTCAAGGGATTATGAATATTCTGACACTTCCAGAAGCTATATAGGATTTAGAACTGTTCAGGACTACTTGGGCACTCCAAAAGTTAAAATGAGATAATTGATTATTTTTAAAAAGATCTTATATTTATCAAAATAAATAAATAAAAAATGACAGATAAAGCTTTAAACAAAAGATTAAGAGGTAAAGTAATGATGCACATGCTCTTTGGATTGGGAGGTGCAGTTGTAATTATAGGTGCACTTTTTAAAATTTTGCATTTAGAAATTGGACCAATTACTGGGGGTTTGGTTCTAGGACTTGGTCTTGGAACTGAGGCATTGATTTTTACAGTTTCAGCATTGAATACTGGAGAAATAAAAGAAGAGCACGATGATTATGTTAAAAAAGTTAAAGGAACTTCTAAGAATGCTACTTCAGGTAGTGGAGAAGCAGGACTTTCTTCAAAAATTGATGCTTTAATGCAAGAAGCAAAATTAGATGTAAGCCTTATGAATTCCCTGGCGAGTAGTATTAAGGATTTAGAAAATTCTGCAAAAGCTCTATCTCCTGCATCAGAAGCAGCTTCTGCTTCAAAAAACTATACCCAAGAACTCGCCAAAGCAGCCAATCAACTTGAGTTGTTAAATGCTAATTATCAAAAACAAATCCAAGATACGCAAGGCAATGCAGAATTTAACGATAAAGTAAATCAAAACGCGGAACAACTTAGAGCGCAGATGGAGAGTTTATCTACAAATCTAGCAGCCCTTAACAACGTTTATGGTGGCATGCTGAACGCAATGACTAAAAAATAAATAGACATGGCTGGAGCAAAAGAAACCCCCAGGCAGAAACTAATCAGCCTGATGTACTTGGTATTCATTACCATGCTTGCATTAAATGTTAGTAAAGAGGTGCTTGATGGATTTGGTCAGATGTTCGTAAAGATAACTGATGCTAACGAGCGTATATCTGAAAGTAATAATTTACTTCTTGAAAATATAGCTGTCAATGCAACTGAAAAAGGAGGGAAATGGATCGGACATAAAAGAACTGCAGACGAAATAAAGAAAGAGTCTGATGAGTTTTTTAATGAAATACAAAAAGTTAAGGATAAAATAACTGAGAAACAAAAAGAAAAAGATCCTGAGTTAATAGAATATTCTCAAATGGATAAAGGTGAAGCATTAGACGTTATCTGGTTTAAAGAAGGTTCGGATGAAGCTAAAAATTCTTTTATCGAAATGATTCAGGATTACAGAGGTCATGTGATTCAAGTATTTGGAAGTCAATACCCTGAATATATAGAAATGGTAGAGGCTCGTTTTTTCACCGGTGACATGAATAATAACGTAAAAAATAGAGATAATATAGACGAACCCTGGTTAGATTCTAGCTTTAAAGGATTTCCACTTATTTCTTCTCTTGCAAAACTCACCATGATGCAGAATGATATCCGTCAAACGGAGCATGATGTTCTGACTACCTTGATGGGTAAAGAACTTAAAATGTCTTCTAAAGTAAATTCAAATAACTATTCTAGTATGTTGTTAACTGAAAAAGGAGCCTATTATCCAGGGGAAGTTTTTGACGGAAGTGTTATATTAGGAAGAAAGGGTGGTGCTCAGAATCCAAATTCAGTTGACTTAAAACTTGACGGACGAACTTTAAAAGAAAATGATTATGAACTAATCCCGGGAGGGATTAAGTTAAAAGTAAATTCAGGTAACCCTGGAGATCATTCTATTGTTGGGGATCTAGTTTTTTTAAATGAAGGAGAAGAATCCCGTATAAAAGTTAATCAAACATATACTGTTATTTCAAAACCTAATTCTGCAGTAATTTCAGCAGATAAGATGAATGTTGTTTACAGAGGAGTACAGAATCCAATTACAATATCGATTCCAGGAATAATTGATTCTAAGGTCAAAGCTTCAGCTCCTGGGCTAAAAAGAGTTCGGGGTAGCAAGTACAATTTATTTCCTGGTAAAGGAAGGGAGGTTAAAATCAATGTTTCAGGAACACTTCCAGATGGGAATAGAGTTTCCTCTGTTTCAAGTTTTAGAATTAAAGATATTCCTAAACCTGCAGGCTATTTTAGGGGTCAGTCTGGATCTTTTACATTACCAAAATCAAGTTTAGAGAGAGGTTCAGTTGAAGCACGCTTAGAAGATTTTGATTTTGATTTACCTTTACAGACCAAATCTTTTAGATTTAGAGCTCCAGGACAACCGAGTATGGTTATTCAAGGAAATAAGTTAGACAGAAAAGCAATTAACAGCCTAAGTCGTATTAAAAACGGTCAAACAGTAATCATTTCAGATATTGAAGTAATAATTCCTTCTAACCCGAGTTATAAGTTGAAACAAACGTCGCCAATTTCGATTACGTTAAATTAATCAACCTGAATATGAAAAAAGGATTTTTTATTTTACTCTTGCTAATTGCGTTGCATTCCAACTCCAGTTGGTCTCAAGCAAACCTACTTAATGCTAAAGTGCCTCAGGAAGTAGGTATGCAAGTGGTTGAAAATCAAGATCCTATTGCATATGGTTATATAGATAATCGTGATGTTCTTTGGTCAAAAACAATATGGGAAATTATCGACCTCAATGAGCGAATTAATTTTCCCTACTACTACCCAACAATCAATAACGGGCTGCTGTCTAACAATCGAAAGTCCTTGTTCAGAATTTTGTACGACAATATTGCCTCTGGTGAGATTACAGAAATATATTCTACCTCTTATTTTATTGATGGCGAAAAACTGACTTTTGAAGATTTGACAGACATTTTGGTTTCTAGAAATTTATCTGCAGAAGGAATCTCAAAGTCTAATGCAGGCGAGCAAGTCACAGAAGACGATTACGATACCTATAAAATCGAATCAGATAAAATAGTTCAATACCGTATTAAAGGAACTTGGTTTTTTAACAAGCGCTTAGGGGAATTAAAGTACAGACTTTTAGGTATAGCACCTGTAGCTCCAGATGTTTCGACTCTAAGCCAGGGTCCAGAGGCAATGAAAGATGCTTTAGTGCCTTTGTTTTGGATTTGGTTTCCAGATGCACGAGAAGCTCTTTCAAATAACGGTGTATTCAACACCAGAAATTCATCCCAACCGATTACTTACGATCATATGCTTAACTCTAGACGCTTTAACGCTACTATCTATAGAGAGGAAAATGTATATGAAGATCGCCAAGTAAATGAATATATATACGAAGATGCTTTACGTCAGCTTTTAGAGTCAGAACGGATCAAGTCTGAAATTAGAGATTTTGAGCAAGATATGTGGAGTAATTAAAAAGCTTAAATTAAATGAAAAACGCTATTGGAAACAGTAGCGTTTTTTTTTGGGTATTTTTGATATTATGATTGATTCTATTTTAGTAGGATACGGTTTAGCAGGCTTCAATATTGCTTGGCAAATGAGTCAGCATCAAAAAGATTTTTTGATTATTTCTGACCCCGCTTTTAAGGGCGCAAGTACAAACGCGGCAGGAGTTTGCAATCCTACTATTCTTAAAAGGTATACAATGGCATGGAATGGAATTGATTTCCTCAATTATGCTATAGCTTATTACAAAAAAATTGAGTCGGAGCTTAATAATCAGTTTTTTTATCCGCTTCCTATTCATCGTATTTTTTACAAAGAGGTAGAACAAAATGATTGGATCGTTGCCTCACAACAAGACGGTTTGACTTCCTTTTTAAAGCCTAAATTAATTCACAAAACAACAACAGTCTTAAAAAATAAAGCAGGATATGGAATCGTCGAGAGGCTTGGTAAATTGGAAACCAACATACTTCTCCAAAGATTTAAAGAAACACGAAGTCCAAATGAATTTTTAAATGAAGCCTTCGATCCCTTATCTCTTATAATTTTAAAGAACTGCA
Source organism: uncultured Flavobacteriaceae bacterium (assembly GCA_964583375.1). GTDB lineage: Bacteria > Bacteroidota > Bacteroidia > Flavobacteriales > Flavobacteriaceae > MS024-2A. Next base: position 4,267 of record CAZOWC010000014.1, on the reverse strand, counting down.
TAGAGTATAAAGGTATTCTTGCTAAAAGAATTATTTTTTGTGAAGGTTTCGGTCTAAAACAAAACCGTTGGTTCAACTACTTACCAATGATAGGTTCAAAGGGAGAATATTTAATCATCAAAGCTTCTAAATTATCTAGAAGTCAAATCATCAAAGGGTCTGTATTTATATCTCCTATGGGGGAAGATTTGTTTTGGGTAGGTGCCAGTTTTTCTCGGGAGGACAAAACAAATACACCTACAGCAGAAGGAAAAAAATGGTTGATAGATAAACTCAATACATTGCTTAACACCCCTTATGAAATAGTTAAGCACGAGGCTGCTGTAAGACCCACAGTTATCGACCGAAGACCTCTATTGGGAGCCCACCCGTCACATCCCAACATGTTTATTTTTAATGGTCTAGGAACAAGAGGTGTACTTATGGCCCCATTATTGTCCAAATGGCTATTTGAATCTATAAACGAGGGAAAACAAATTCCGAATGAAGTAGCAATTAACCGTTTTGAAAGCTATTTTAGCAATCCAAAATAAATCATGCTCAATGCACATCAAATTACAGTAAGTTTTGGAGGAGAAACTCTCTTTGATGCCATTTCTTTTCGTCTAGGTAAAGGGGATCGAGTTGGACTGATTGGAAAGAATGGTGCAGGAAAATCAACGCTGATGCGATTGATGTCACAAGAAAACACACCGACTTCAGGAACCTTTGCTTTTGAGAAAAACTGTAAAATTGGTTATTTGCCGCAGGACTTGGACTTTGAACATGGCAGAACAGTTTTAGAAGAAGCCTATCTCGCCTTTGAAGAAATCAAATCTATTGAGTCACGGCAAGAAGCGATTCATCAATTTATGGAAACTACTCAGGATTTTGAAAGTCAATCCTATTTTGATCAACTAGATGAATTGAATGAGCTTAATACGCGCTATGAAATGATTGGCGGCTATCATTATCAAGCACAAACAGAAAAAATTTTATTGGGCTTAGGGTTTAGTATGGGTGATTTAAACGCTCCTACGAACACTTTTTCTGGAGGGTGGAGAATGCGTATTGAATTAGCAAAATTACTCCTCAGAGACAACGATATTTTGCTTTTGGACGAACCTACGAATCACCTTGACATTGAATCCATTATTTGGTTAGAACAATTTTTAAAGAAATTCAAGGGGGCTTTGGTTTTAGTTTCTCACGATAGAATGTTTTTAGATGAGGTTACCAATCGCACCATTGAAATTGTCCAACGCCGGATTTTTGACTTTAAAAAGTCTTATTCTAAATACATGATTTTTAGAGAGGAGCTTAGAACTCAACAGTTGGCTGCTCAAAAAAATCAAGAAAAAGAAATTCAGCAAACAGAAAAATTAATTGAGCGCTTTCGGGCCAAAGCATCCAAGGCGAGCATGGCGCAATCATTAATCAAAAAGTTGGACAAGATTGACCGGATAGAAATTGATCCAGAGGAAAATAAAAAAATAAAATTTGAGTTTACTATTTCAAACCAGCCTGGTAAAATCATTCTACAAACACACAATTTATCAAAGGCTTATGAGGATAAGCAAGTCCTTAGTGATGTTAATCTTGAGATTGAGCGAGGTGAAAAAATTGCATTTGTTGGGCAAAATGGGCAGGGTAAATCTACCCTAGCTAAAATCATAGTCTCTGAGATTCAATACGAGGGAGAAGTCAAATTAGGACATAATGTACAGTTGGGTTATTTTGCTCAAAACCAATCGACCTACCTCAATGGAGATCAAACCGTACTTGAATCTGCTGAAGATTCAGCTACACCCGAAAACAGAACCAAAATAAGAGATTTATTAGGAGCCTTTCTTTTTCCTGGTGAGTCGGTAGACAAAAAGGTTAAGGTACTGTCAGGAGGAGAACGAAATCGTCTTGCATTGTGTAAACTTTTATTACAGCCGTTTAATGTGTTGATAATGGATGAGCCTACCAACCATTTAGACATTGCCTCCAAAAATGTTTTAAAAGAAGCCTTATTGAAATTTAAAGGGACCTTAATTTTAGTATCACACGATCGGGATTTTGTTCAGGGGCTGTGTGAAAAGGTAATTTCATTTCGAAATCAAGAGGTTAAGCCATTCTTAGGTGATATTAACGCTTATTTGGAAGATAAGCAATTGGCTTCTTTAAAAGAGTTGGAAAAAGTTCCAGAGCAGGGCAAGTCTTCTCCAAAATCTCCTGGGGGTGATTATAAGAAGCAAAAAAAGGCACGTTCAAACGAGCAAAAAATTATCAAAGTAGAAAAGCAAATCAGTCGCTTAGAAAAACAAATCAAAGAGATTGATTTTGAGCTAGAGATCAATTATGAACAAACTATAGCAAAGCCTGATTTTTTTGATTCCTATCAGGAAAAGAAACAAAAGTTAGAGCGTTTGATGCAAGAATGGGAGGACTTGCAAGTTTAACTTTCTATTTCTTGGAGATAGCGTTCTAGTTGATGTGCTCGGATGAGCGTTTCAAGTTTGAAAAGGATCACTCTCGTCGGTAGGACGATAATGGATGATAATGTTGGAGAGGTCGATCTCACCTTGCTCATCCAACAATTCCGAATGTGTGACCTTCAATACTGTTCCGGCTTCCCCTTTTACTTTTATTCTTGAAATTCCTGCAATATTTCTACCCAGATCAAAAATGTATTTTTGAGGATTGATCTTTCGCATTTTTATTGGTTGTATTTCGAGGGTCTGTTTTATGGGATGCAAAGCCTGAGCTACAATATTATTGGAGGGGGCCGAGGTAACGATGCTTTTTTCCCATTTGAGGTCATCAAAACCAAAGCTGTTCCAACCTTTTTGTTCGAGTTGAGCGTTGTGGTGTTCAGCGGTATAAATGCTGTTGAAGATCAGCGACCCTGAGGAGGTTTTCCAATCGGTGTCGGAGGAGAAAGTTTGCTCAGAGCCATCCTCATATATGACTTTCAAATCCAGGCAAAACATGGGTCTCGCCCTCCAGGGGACTTCATGGAAATACCAAACAGCTGTCGATTGGTGGTTGAACCAACCATTGCCAAGCAGAACACCAATGGCATTGTTTTGCTGTAAATGGGCGGTTACATCATGGGTCACATATAAATTTCTACGATCAAAACGGGTGTAGGTAGGATCCAGTTGGTGATCCCCTATCTTTTTTCCGTTCAAATACAACTCGAATAGTCCCGCAGCAGCAATGTATACTCTTGCCTTTTTTATTTTTTTTTGGATATTAAATTCTTTTCTGAAATAGGGGCTTTCTTTTTTGTTTATATCACGACTGTCAGAGATCCAAGAACCCTTCCAGTTTCTGACTTCCATCATACCCATTTCAAAACTGGCCAAACGTTCGGATTGAACCTTTTGATTGTTTTTGTCCCAAACAGTTAAAGACCAATAATACTTTTGGAAAGCTTGCAATGCCTTTCCAACATACACTACCATTTGAAGGTCAGCGTTGACTTTTCCTGTATTCCAGTGGGAACCATTTCCGGCGGCGACTTTGGCAGAATCAGTACCCACAGAGATTTTATAAGCTTTTTGAATGGCTCCTCGCCTTTGATCCTTGATCTTCCATGTAAAGCGGGGGGTTTTGACATCCAGTCCAATGGGATTGACCAAATATTCACTTTTAAGGTCATACACCCTTAGCAGATCATTTTGTGAATGAGTATTCCATACGAACCCCATAAAAACGAGTGTAATAAGCTTTTTTAATCTTGTCAATTTCAAATTCAAGATATTTTGCAGGAAAAATATTGAATTTTTTTGAATATAATTTTCATCAATAATTGTTTTTTATTTGTTTTCAAAAAGGCGAAATTTTTTTGACTGCGAGTATGCTCAGTTTAGACCATAAATAATTTATCTACATGCTTTTATAAGTTTATAGTAATGTTTATCACCATATCAAAGGGGTTATAATACGACAAGCAGGGTTAAAAATTTGAATGATCTGGCTTTGTTCCATATGTTACAGAGTATGCGTTTTTTCTTTTGTTATATAAACCCAAAATAATGTGCTAAAACAGATTGTCATAAACGCTCCTCCAATATAGGCTAAATTATTTGCCAACTGAAAACCTTCGGGAAATAAAGAGTAGAATCGAGTTTGAGTTACATGATAAACAGATAATAATAGGTTCCTGTTGCGTCTGGAGTCCATGCTACGTGCTTTTCAGATGTTAACATCCCAAACTCATATAAACTCGAGTTAGGCACGAAAGAATTCTCTACATTTAGCGTTCAAAGCAAATTATGAGTAAAAACAAAGTTTC